>JANNWE010000251.1:0-7477 GCA_031414675.1 Cytophagaceae bacterium | reverse complement strand
TTTAGAATTAAAATACTTATCGCACGACCAAGCCATAATTGAAGCTTATATAAATGATCCATTAGTACATAACTTAGTTTCAGCAGAAGTTGGAATGGGAATATTAGAATGGGGAAATTGGTTAGAAAAAAATGTTTCTACTGCAGAATTACCCGTATTAATTATGCATGGTTCTGAAGACAAACTCACTAATTATGAAGCTAGTAAAGCATTCGCCAATAAGTTTAGAGGCGATGTAACTTTTAAAAGTTGGGAGGGTATGTATCATGAAATTCAGAAAAGGAAGCCTGAAATCTTATTTTTTTTAGACCAAAATCCACTTGCTAAAAGTTTTCTCAATAGCTATTTATTAAAAAATGAAGACTGGAAATCTTTAAGTTTAAAGAAGAATTTATTTGAAATGAATAAGCCTGAAAATTTAGATATTATTCATTATTTAAATGTAACCTTGTGGCTCGACCAAGACCCGAATGGAATAGGAGCAGAACTTACCACCCGAGAATACTACAGAAATGTTAAAATCGTTCAAAACGTCCTTCATCAACTCAATCCTTATGATAAAAAAGTGCTCATACTAATTGGTGCAGCACACGTAAAATCACTTCAAGATATCTTAAGAGCCCATCCATTATTAGAAGTAATTACTTCAGAAGAATTTTTAAAATAGAAGACAAGCAGCTAAACTTAAGATAGATATTGGATTTTTTTTTCTTAATGAATATAACTTCCAGCATTAAAATCAATCGTGCTTCCAGTGGCATGATCCATTAGTCCTGCTGCAATTAGAACTATTATGGGAGAAATGTCATTGGGCTGCGTTAATTGAGCCAAAGCATTTTCAGAAACGATTTTATCTCTACCCGCAGAAGAAATGAAATTTTCAGCCATTGGGGTTTCAGTAAATCCTGGAGCTATAATAAATGATTTAATATTATATTTTCCGAAAGATCGTGCCACTGTTCTACCTAATGAAACAACCCCACCTTTAGAAGCAGCATAGGCTAAATACTCTTCCGTTTCTCCTCTAAACGCCGCTCTTGAAGAGATATACACCATAGTTCCGCCTCCATTTGTTTTAAAATGTTCAATGCCTAATTGAGTTAATATTCCAACTGCATGTAGATTTATACCTATACTTTTATTCCAAACTGAAAGCCAATCTTTAGAGGAAAGTGACGTTTCATGACTTTCAAAAATTCCTGCATTATGAACTATCATGTCTATTTTTCCAAAATCAATTAATACCTCATTAAAAAAAGTATAAATCTCTTCAGGAATTGCTAAATTGGCCTTGTAAATCTTGGAGTATTTTGAGCCTTTTATTAGATTTTCGGCATTCTTTTTATTGGAATTATAATGAACCGCTAAAGTTGCTCCGGCGTCAAGTAGTGATTTTGCAATGGCTTCACCAATTCCGCTGGAAGCCCCAGTGACAATTATTTTTTTATCAGATAAATCTATTTTCATACATTTGTGAAATTCTAAATTTTTTATATGGCCAAAGGCAATACTTTTCGAAAAACTCCATCAAAAATACAAAAAAAGCCACCTTTTTTTCAGAAATTAAAAAACTTAGTTTTTAAGACAATTTACTATTTTCTCTTTTTATCAATTGGAAGTGTAGTAGTATTTAAGTTTTTGCCCATACCTTTTACCATTACAATGTTGGATCAAAAACTAGATTCTATTTCTAATGAAGAAAATTCAGAAATATATTATTCATGGAAATCTTATTCTAATGTTTCGAGAGAAATGCATTTGGCTGTAGTAGCAGCCGAAGATCAGTTGTTTCCCGATCACATTGGCTTTGATATTAAATCCATGAAAAATGCATTTAGCCATAATTTAAAAGGAAAGAAAGTAAGAGGTGCAAGTACTATTTCTCAACAAGTAGCCAAAAACGTATTTCTTTGGCAGGGTCGAAGCTATATTAGAAAAGGACTTGAGGCTTATTTTACTTTATTAATTGAAATTATTTGGGGAAAACAACGGATTCTGGAAGTTTATGTAAATGTAGCGGAAATGGGTCATAATGTGTTTGGTGCAGAGGCAGCAGCACAAAAATATTTTGGCAAATCTTCAAAAACTCTTACGCGCACCGAAGCCGCCAAGCTGGCAGCAATTCTGCCAAGTCCAAGAAAATGGTCAGTATCCAATCCTGGGCCATATGTTAGTAGGCGTGTGCCAAAAATAGTAAGACAAATGAAGGCTTTAGGTGGAACCGCCTATTTAAATGAAATGAGGAGTTTTTAATTTAAAATTATGTTAATATTTGATGCGCATTTAGATCTTTCTATGAATGCATTGGATTGGAATCGAGATTATACTCGAACAATTCAGGAAATAAGAGGAAGGGAATCTAAACTTTTTGACAAACCAGATAGAGGAAACAATGTTATTTCTTTTGAAGAGATGCGAAAAGGGGATGTTGGAATTTGTGTAGCTACATTAATTGCTCGCTATGTTCACTTGAAAAATGAATTACCCGGATGGCATTCTCCATATCAAGCTTGGGCTCAAACTCAAGGACAATTAGCATGGTATTTGGCAATGGAAAAAATTGGGGAGCTAAAACAGATTAATGATTTAAATACCTTAGAAAATCATTTAGAAAAATGGAATAACAATCTTGAAAATAATACTCCGATTGGGTATATTTTAAGTTTAGAGGGAGCTGATTCATTTTACAGTTTAGATTGTGTTGATAAAATGTATGAGGCGGGCTTAAGAGCAATAGGGCCCGCACATTATGGACCTGGGACTTACGCATTTGGTACGGATAGCGAAGGCCCTTTGCCACAAAAAGGCAAAGAGTTGTTGAAAAGAATGTCGGAATATAATTTCATTTTAGATATAACTCATCTTTCCGATCAATGTATGTTTGAAGCATTAGACTTATTTCAGGGATCAGTTTGGGCTAGTCATCACTTATGTAGGTCTATTACTCCACATAATCGTCAGCTTTCTGATGACCAAATTAAGCTAATAATAAAAAGAAATGGAGTAATAGGAATGGCTTTTGATGCTTGGATGATTGTTCCGAACTGGGAAAGAGGCCATAGCCAACCGCTTGCAAAAGGTGTAAATATAGAGAAAATAATTGATCATTTAGATCATATTTGTCAGATAGCTGGCAATACTAATCACGTTGGAATAGGTTCCGATTTAGATGGAGGTTTTGGAAAAGAACAAGCTCCTTTTGATATCGAAACAATAGCAGATTTGAATAAAATACCTGAGATACTTGAAAAACGTGGGTATTCTCCAAAAGATATTTTAAAAATTATGCACGGAAACTGGATTTCATTTTTAAAAAACCATTGGTCATAAAAAAAGAGGAGCATTTCCTCTTTTTTTATGAATTTAAGCATTTCAAATTTTTCTGATTGTTTTAAATTTTCAAATATATACCTACAGATTTTTAATTTGATGGTGTTTCTATCTGTTGTTCATTTTCAGTAGTAGTTTCTAGATTGGCAATTACCTCACTTAATGGTTTTAAATTGGCAGGAATTTCTTTCTTTTCAACTTCTGGTTCTTCATAAGGAATCACATCTAGAATTTTAGTGGCATTTATGTCAGATATAATATAATCTTGCACTGATCCCAATTTTTCTACTAAAATGCCATAACACTCTTTTATGTCATTAGCATTTAAAAGCATTAAGAAAGGTACTTTTTTGTCATTTTGAGTTTTTTCGTCAAACACAATGTATTGTACTCTACACTTATACCAAATTTCTGAATTGTTCTCTATGAAAAAAACTTCATTAAATTTCATTTTAGTAAGACCCACCAGTTGAAAATCTTGAAGTTCTGCAGCGAAAAAATTATAAGATCTTGCTTCTGCGTCCGTATAAGATACTGCATCAAAAAGATAAACCTGATTTATAGTTTTATTACCGCCTTTTTCGTCTTGTTGTTGAAACCTAATTTTTGCTTGATACCAAGTTGCCATTTTTTAAATTAATTGTTTATTACTTTTATATTATTCAAATTTTCAAACTCTTACTAATTCCGCAGCTCCAAAAACCCCAGCACTATCTCCTAATTTGGGTTTCAAGAAGACTGTTTCTACTTTTCTATTATTAAAAATATAATTTTCTATTTGTTTTACCCCATCTGTATATAACAGATCAATATTGCTTACTCCTCCGCCAAGCACTATCACATTTGGATCTAATACATTTATAATTGAACTAATAGCCCTTGCAAATGAAGTTAATAAATGTTCGATCGTTTCGGATGCAAAAGGGTCAGAATTTGCTTTGTGCCTTTCATAAATTTCCTTCAAACTTAGCGCTTTTCCGCTGATTTTAGTATAATATTTTTCAAGTGCTGGACCAGCAAATACCTTTTCATTGCAGCCATTTTTACCACAATAACATGCCTCGCCATCTACATCTAAAACTATATGTCCCCATTCGCCTCCAATTCCATGATGGCCGCCAAGCACTTTGCCATTTACTACTACACCACCTCCAACACCAGTACCCATTATTACTCCAAAAACGACCTCTGCTTTTAAGTCTTTGGCCGCACCCATTGTAGCTTCAGCCAATGCAAAACAATTGGCATCATTTGCTAGAACTATTTTTACATTTAAAATTTCTTCCAAATCTTTTTTCATGGCTCGTCCATTCATGCAAACTGTATTGCAGTTTTTCATAGTTTGGGTTCCTGGATCGAGAGTGCCTGGCGTACTAAAGCCAATAGCTTCAGGTAGAATTTTAGTTTGGTTTACAACTTGGTCTATTAATAGTTTAATTCTATCCAAAATATGTTGATAGCCTAGATTAGCTTCAGTTGCTATTCTTTTTCTAATAACTATTTCGTTGTTTTCTGCTTTTATTACAATACATTCAATTTTTGTTCCTCCTAAGTCAACCCCAAATAAATAGCTCATTGTAAGTATTAAAATTTTTAACGAAATACGTTTATTTTGATGATATTTTAAGATTTAATGGCAAAGAAAATTAGGAAGTACTGTTTTTTTTTCAATTCGTTAATATGTTTTCAAAAACTCACCAATTTTTTTTCCTTTTTCAAAAAGCAGTATCTCTACATGCTTTTTTGCAAAGTCTAAAGTCATTTCTTTGGTTTTGATTTGATCGACCATAATTATATATGGCTTAATTTTAATGGTAGTCTCAATAGTTCCACCAATTAATATTACTTTCTTTTTTTTACTGTATTTTAAAAGTTGAGCAATAAGCTTTCCATTCCAAGTTTGATCGTCTATTCGACCTTCTCCAGAAATAATAATGTCAGTTTCCGCTATTTTTTGGTGAAAATCGCAAAGTTCAAAAATAAAATCAGCCGCTGAAATAACTTTAGCGTTTAAAAATACAAAAGCACCTCCCGCCAATCCTCCTGCTGCCCCACTGCCATTAATTTTCATTAAATCAATGTTTAACTTATTTTTGAAAATCATATTTAAATTTTCAAGTCCATTATCAAGTTCTTCAATTTCAATTTCCGAAGCCCCTTTTTGTTTAGCATAAATATATGCTGCCCCATTTTTTCCGGAAAAAGGATTGGTGACATCGGTGGCAATTATAAACTCAATATTTTTTAAATCGTAAGTATCTATTTGTTGGAAGTCAGCAATAGCAATAAGATTTTCTCCAATTGGAGTAAGCGTATTTCCATTTTTGTCAAAGAAACGGTAGCCCAAGGCGGAAGCCATTCCTATTCCAGCATCATTAGTTGAAGAACCACCAACAAATAAAACTATTTTTTTTGCTCCATTTTTAATTGCGTCTAGGATTTGTTCGCCAGTACCTAAACTAGTAGTTTTTAAAGGATTTCGTTCCGATAATTCTAAAAGCTCTAAACCAGCAGTTTGAGCCATTTCAATATAGGCTGTTTTTGATATATCATTCCAAAGATATGTGCTAGGCTTTTTTCGAAACAAAGGGTCGGAGGCAATCAAAGATTTATAAGTGCCTGAGTTCTCAATTGACACCAAGGTTCCTTCTCCTCCATCAGCCAAGGGAATCATTTCTATTAATGATTCTGGAAAAGTAATTTGAATTCCTTTTGCCAAATTTTGAGCTACGTTTTTTGCAGAAAGCGAATCTTTAAATGAATCTGGGGCAATTAGAATTTTCATTACAAACTCATTAAATCTTTAAATTTTATGGCTTGTCTTCTTGAAATCTCTATTTTTTCTATGTTATTATTTTTATCACCATTTTTTAAAGTAACCAAGAGTCCACCAGAAAACCACGGTTCAATTTTATCAACCCATTGTAAATTAATAATATGTTTTCTGTTAGCTCTAAAATAATTTTTTGGATCTAATCTTTCCTCTAAGCTGTTTAGAGATTTTAGAATCATTGGCTTTTGATCTTCAAAATGTAATCTTACATAATTGCCCATGGATTCAAAAAGTCTGACTTTTCCCAATTTTACAAACCAACATTTTTCGCCGTCTTTCACAAAAACTTGGTCATTTTCGGTTAAATAATTTTGAGCTATTTCAGCTTGAGATTTAGTTTGAGCCGATTTTTTAAGTTCCTCTTCCACCTTTAAAATGGCTTCAGCCAACCTGACGGAGTCTACGGGTTTCATTAAATAGTCTAAAGCATTATACTCAAAAGCTTTTAATGCATATTCGTCATATGCAGTTGTGAAGATTACTTCGGGAACTTTGTCTTCTAAGATTTCTAATAGTTCAAAGCCATTTTTTCCAGGCATTTGAATATCTAAAAAAAGCAAATCGGGCTGGTGCAATTCTATTAATTCAATAGCTTCATCCGAATTTGCCGCTTCTGCCACAACGTTAATTCTTGGAAACTCTTCCAATAATCTTTTTAGCTCATTTCTTGCTAATCGCTCATCATCAATAATAATAGCATTCATATTTATTTAATTTATTGGTATTTTAATTAATGCACAGACAATTTGATGACTTTCTTGAAAAATTTCAAAACTGCCTTTATTTCCATACAATAATTTTAATCTTTTTTCAGTGTTTATTAAGCCAAAACCCCCATCTTCATTTTTATTTTCTGTGTTTTTCAATACTCCAGTGTTTCTGATTTTTATTAAAAGTTCATTGTTTATGGTGGTGGTTTTAATTTCTACAAAACCCCAGTTAGTGGCTTTTTGAACCCCGTGTTTTATAGCGTTTTCCACCAAAGTTTGGAGCATCATAGGTGGAACTTGCACAGACAATGTGTCTTTATCTACGTCCCATTTGGTTTGCAATCGTTCTTCATATCTCACTTTCTCTAATTCGAGATAGTCTTCTACTGTTTTTAGCTCTTCTCTTAAAGATATGGTAGTTTTTCTATCGGCTACAAGAGAGCTTCTTAAAATATTGGAGAGTTGGGTTATCCCTTTTTGAGCTTTTTTGGGTTCTTCTATTATCAAAGCACGAATGCTATTTAAAGCATTGAACATAAAATGAGGGTTAATTTGAGCTCTTAATATTTTTGCCTCTGACGCTTCTATTGAAGCTTGTAATTTT
>JANNWE010000250.1:0-4008 GCA_031414675.1 Cytophagaceae bacterium | reverse complement strand
TTTTTTTCCGTTTCCGACTTTAATTTTAATTATTTCTCTGTTTTCAAAAGATTTACCCACTACCATTTTTTCATAGGGTAATTTTTGAATTATGGGTAAGATTTCTTTTTGTTTAAATCTCCTTTTTGTGAGTTTGGGTTCCTTAAAAGTCTCATATTTTTCAAATAGGCTTTTTGTGAAATTGTTCATCTATAAATAGTAATGATTTATTTTAATACCAAAGCTACTACATTTTTCCCAATCAAAGAATACTCTTTTACTTTCCCAAAACCAGCATACCTAACTTTATATCCTCTGTTTTCTAAAACTGGCAGGGCATCTTTAAGTGTCATCCCTATTAAATCTTCAGCTCCATTTTCTGTTTTATTTGATATCCATTTAATAGAGTCGTTTTTATTTTTTATATTTTTCACAAAACCATCTTGGCTCGGAAATTCATTTAACCCAAGTTTTAAATTGATTACTTTCTGATCGTGAGCTTGAAGAACTTGGAATTGACTTGGAAGGTTTTTAACATTATTTTTTACTAAAACCTTGGGTTGCATAGAAATGTCATATGCAAATATTTTATCAGCGATATTTCTAAAAACAGGGGCTGATACATCTCCTGCGTAGATATTAGTACCCATTGGCTCATCTATTACTACAATGCAGCTATACTTTGGTTTATTGGCAGGAAAATATCCAATAAATGAAGTATAGTATAATCCTGCTTGATAGGATCCATTTACTCTTTTTTGAGAAGTGCCTGTTTTTCCAGCTATTTCACATACTCCAAAACTTACGTTTTTTGCAGTTCCGTTTTTAACAACCCCTTCCATCATTTTTCTAATTTTTGAAACGGTATTTTCGGAACAAATGGGCTCCAAAATTTTATTAGATTCAAATTTGTCTACTACTTCGTCGCCTCTTCTTGTTTCTTTTACTATAATTGGCTGCACCCAAAAACCTTTATTTGCAATAGCATTATAAAAAGTCAACATTTGAATGGGAGTAATTCTTGATTCGTATCCAATGGACATCCATGGCACAGTGGTGCTTTTATTAAAGCTAGTACTTTTTGAATTTTTTAACCAAGGGTGTGGCTCTCCTTTTAATTGAAATCCCGAAGGCTTATCTAGTCTAAACTTTTGTAAGTATTCAAAATAATCATCTGCATTAGTAAAACCAAAATGTTTTTTCATTAAGGAATAAATGCCAATATTACAGGATTGCTCAAATATTTGGTTAACAGTTAGCAAGCCGTGTTTATGAGAACACGTAAAATCTAAATTTCCATGACGAAGTGATCCAGTACAATCCACTCCTTCTTCATCCGGCTTCAAGTCTTTTTTTTCTAGAAGTGCCGCCATGGTAGCAAGTTTGAAAGTAGAGCCGGGGTCGGTGCCGTATTTGACTGCATAATTTTGATCTTCTAAATAGCTTATTTCTCCATCATTGTTGATTGTTCGTGTAAGATTGGCTATGGCTTTTACTTCCCCGGTTGCTATTTCCATAATAACAGCTGAGCCATATTTGGCTTGTTTTTGAAACACCTGGTTTTTTAATGCAGTTTCAACAATATCTTGAAAATTTACGTCAATCGTGGTTACGATGTCTAAGCCGGGTTCTGAATCTAAGTCTGATTCTGAATTTACGGGTTTATATATTCCCCCTGCCATTCGTTCATAAAATCCTTTGCCGTCTTTGCCTCTCAAATAGTTTTCAAAGCTAGCTTCAAGTCCAAAATCCCCAATTTTTATGTTTTTCTTATCCATTTTTCCAATGGTTCGCATAGCAAGATTGTTAAAAGGTAAGAAACGATATTCTTCTACTTCAAATCGTCCTCCTCCTTTGTTTTGACCTTCTCTAAAAAGTGGGAATGTTTCGATAATTGTTTTTTCAGTAAGATCTAATTTTCTATTTCCTAATTCAATAAACCTAAGTTTTGCTTTTCTGGCATTATTGATTTTTTCTTTATATTCATAGAAACTTCTATCCCCATAAAACTCTGCAAGTTTTATGGCTAAAGTATCTAAGCTTTTTTCAAAAAGTTCGGTTTTTGCTTGAGATGGATCTAAGACGGTGGAATATTTTGGAATTGAAGTTGCCAGTAAACTTCTTCCATCTGAAGCATATATATTTCCTCTAGTGGCATTAATGATTCTCTCTTTCATCTGTGTATCCACTACTTTTGCTAATAATTCTTTCTTTTTAGTGGTTTGAAGATATATAATTTTGGAGGCTATTGCAATTGCAATAATTGTAATAAGATAGATAGTCCACCTAGACCTATATTTTATTTGTTCTTTTATGGTATTTTTATTTGACATTTTAATAGACGTTTTTGGGTTTACCGTAACTATTTCAAGGAACCATCACGTTGGCAATGATTTTAATTGGAGGCGTTTTGCTCTTATCAAAATCTCGGTTTTGAAGCTTTTTTTCTACTTCTGATTGCTTACTTGCATACATATATCTCGATTTGTAGGAGATATAAGCTGCTCTTTGCTCATTTACTTGCCTTTCAGTTTTATTAAGTTTTCTAAGAAGATGGTCGAAATTGTGTTGAAAATAAATGTAAATTAGAATGAGAAACATGACCCAAATTGTTTTTCGCAGCGTAGTCGGAGAGAGTTTTTCATCAATCTCAACTTTTTTATTGATCCAATTTGCTAGAGGATCTACTATATTAAAATCAAATGATTTTGGACGGGAGGTTTCTACCCGTCTTCTGGGACGATTGCTGGGCATAACAATATTTTTTTATAGGGGACCTTTGGGGTCGTGAAAAGCACTTCTCAAAATTAATAAATTATTTTAAAACAATTTTATACTTCTCGTTAAAAAATTATTATTTTCTACTAGAACGGAAACAATTATTCTGGTTTTACCGCAATTCTTAATTTTGCACTTCTTGCCCTTGGATTTTGCAAAAGTTCTTCCTCTAAAGCCTCGATTGGTTTTCTAGTGATAGATTGAAGGGGCTTTATTTCATTACCAAAAAAGTCTTTTTCTACATCACCACTAAATTTTCCGCTTCGGATAAAATTTTTAACGGGTCGGTCTTCTAGTGAATGATAGGCCATAACCACAAGCCTTCCGTTTGGAGCTAAAATTTCTGGTACTTGTATCAAAAAATCCTCCAATGCTTTAAGTTCTTCGTTAACTTCAATTCGTAAGGCCTGAAAAACCTGAGCGAAGAATTTATGCTCTTTTCCTCTTTGGCTATAACCGCTTAAAGCATTTTTTAAATCATTTACCGTATTTATTTTTTGGCTGTTTCGTGCATTCACGACTGCATTGGCTACTGTTTTAGCATTTTTAAGTTCACCATACATACCGAAAATCTTGTGTAAATCTTCTGTGGTATATTCGTTAATAATTTTATAGGCAGAAATATCTGCCGAAGTGTTCATTCGCATATCGAGCTGCGCATCAAAACGAGTAGAAAAACCTCTTTCTGGAGTATCTATTTGATGAGAGGATATACCTAAATCGGCTAAAATGCCATTTACTTTTTTTACGCCATAAATCCTCAAATATTTATTTAAGAATCTAAAGTTGGCTTGAATAAAAGTAAAATTCGAAGATACTATTTTTAATGATTCCGCTTTTGCATCTGTATCCTGATCAAAACTATACAAGTGCCCAGTAGTAAGCTTTTCTAAAATTGCTCTAGAATGCCCTCCTCCACCAAATGTTATATCCACATATATACCTTCAGGATCTATATTTAGTCCATCAATACATTCCTTTAGCATTACTGGTTTGTGATAGGTGTAGTTTTCTTCCAAAAAAATCTAATGTTTAATCATACAAAAGTACTGCTTTTTATAGATTTTTTTGGAAGATTGGTAGGATAAGAAGAAAATGCATTAAACAAGTTTAAATTTTAATGCATTTTACTTTTTATTGCCAAGCACAAATTACACCTCCCATTAAACTCAAGCTAACTGCCCAATATCCTACATGAATAAATATGTATTTCCAGCTTTTGTTTTCATATAAAGCATTCATACCAATAAT
>JANNWE010000249.1:0-13346 GCA_031414675.1 Cytophagaceae bacterium | reverse complement strand
GTCCCAAACTCCATTCAGCGATTCAACCCTCGCCTTTACATTTTTCATGCCTTTGCCATCAGAATCATTATTAAAAAGACCGATTCCATTGTCTGAAACTTTAAGCATAATTTGTCTCTCGCTATGAGAAAGTTCAATTTTTGCTTCACTCGCTTTTGAGTGTTTCACTATATTATTGACCAATTCAAGGCAAATGCTGTACAACTCAAACTCAATCTTATTATCAACCCTGCCAAAATCATCATCAATTTTTAAATAAAATTTAATCGTTGAGTTTTTGTTCATTTTCCGCACAAAACCTTGCAAAATTGTGGTTAAGCCTTGTTTTTCAAACTCTTCGGGCAATAGATTATGCGACAGCAAACGCACATCATTATAGGCTTTTCCGAGGTTTTCTCTGAGGTTTTGATGAATTGCCTTTTCCTCAAGATTCATTTTGGTCTGATTTACTGAATCTAAGCTTAACCATAAAGCAGAAAGCGTGCTGCCCAGATTATCGTGTAAATCAAGTGCAACTCTTTGGCGTTCGACGGTTTGACCTTTCAGAAGGGCGGCTTGGAGTTCGGCGTTTTGTTTTTGTAATGCTTCTTGTTTATCAGTGGAAAGCTGTTGGACTTCGACCAATTTTAATTTCAAAGATTTACTTGTTTGAGCAAATTCTCTTGCCAAAAATAAGGTTATACTTAATGGGACACTTACAGTACCAATGTTTGTAAAAACATGTCTTGGAATGGAACTTTCGTAAGGTATTGATGCAGCGATTGTAAAAATTACATAGAAAATAGCCCCACCCAATATAATCAATGAACCTTCTTTTTTTCTTTGAACGGCTAGTGTTGAAACTCTGGCAACATCTAAAAAGATTAAGGATGAAGCAACAATTTGCAATGGTATCGAATTAATATAAGAGGCTATTTGTGAACTAAAATACCGAATAAAAATAATAACAAATACCATCAAAGCTAAAAAGCTAAAAATAAACCCCAAACGAACAGAAAAAATCAAATAAACTGCAATTAGAAGAAAAATATAGCCAGAGAGCCGAATAAGGAAATAAACGTTGAAGAAATTCTCAAAGTCTGATACATAATAGACATATTTATAAACAATACTTTGATACAAAAAAAATATAAATAGAAATAAGCACCCTAAGCCAAAAAATAAATTTGCTTTTTGGTAACGATATAAAAAATAAAAAAATAAATGTAAAACACTCAATATAAAGAAAAGTCCAGTCTTAAAAGAATCTAATGAAGTAGCATCAAAATCACCCCTTTGTTCATAATTATTAAGATGAAACGCATCACGCTTTTCTGGATTTTTAGGCTCAGTTCTAAACAATTTTATACCTAAGCCTAAAGCTTTACTATCCTTGGATCTTTGATAAATTATAACATTTTGATAGGCAAAACGTACAGCCAATACTTGCTTTGTTTTATCGCCCGTATAAAGATGAATTACAGGTTTGTAATAATCCATGGAAAAGAAGCCTTGTACCTCTTTAGGGTTGCTGCTAACTATTCCCAAATTTCCAATAAAAATACCATTTTGATAAAACTCCGCAGCTAACACTTGGTTTGTTTGAAGACTTAGAATGGTATTTTTTAGAGACGAATCTACATGCAAATGTATTCTAAGCCATCCAATTCCAGCTTTCTTTACTTGGGGTAAATCATCCATCAATTTCGTAGGGTCAATACGCTCCCATTTGCTATCATCCAAAACAGGTTTGGCAAAATCGGGATTATCACCCGCGTGCCATTTCCAACCTTTATCAAGCAAAATGCCTTGCTGTGGTATGCTATCTACGCGAAAAGGTTCATTTTGGGAATAAACATTTGGGGAAATAAGAAGCAGGATTACAAATAAACTTTTTTTCATATTTAATAGGGTATTTAGGCAAAACCTCTGTGAAATTTCAGAAAAAGCCGTCACATTTCCAAACACAATCTGCAAATATCATGGTAAACCATGAGTAAAAAATCATGGTAAACCACTACATAAAATCATGGTAAACCATGAATAATTATTATTTTAAGAAATTTCACCTTTGTACTGAAAATAATACAAAGAATAATGAGCGAAAATCTGAGTGTAAGAGAGCAGCAAATTTTAGAACTAATTGCCATCGAATTAACGACTGAACAAATTGCTCAAAATTTAAAAATTAGTATTCCCACGGTGGAGAGTCATAGACGAAATATGTTTCGCAAAATGGGGGTCAAGTCGGTGGTAGGACTAATAACAGAAGCTTTAAAAAACAAATTGATTAAAATTTAAGAAAAATAAATAGTACTATGGAAAATCCAGAAATACATATCGGTGGCGGTCAACATATTAATCCTGATAAAATCAAATTGCTGATTTCAGACATCAATTACACTTACGTCTATTTTGTAGATGGCAGCAAAACACTGGTGTCCACCAACATAGGCACTATTGAAACCCGCTTGCCCAAAAACGATTTTATAAGAGTGAACCGAGGCACTATTATTAACCGATCCACCTTTTCTAATTATTTTATTCGCCCCAACTTTGACGAAGTGAGACTTACTGATGCCTCTTTTCTAAAGGTTAGCAGAAGAAGGAGAATGGAAATGCGTGAATTATTGAATAGTATTTAAACCTTTTAAACATAAAAAAAAATGAAAACCTCCAATTATCTACTTTTTATTGCCATTTATGGTGGAATCACGGGCATTTTGATGCTTTTTACTTCAGCAGACACATTAAAAATGTATGGCGTTCCTACCGATCAATATCACATAGCAATCATACAATATCTTGGCATTTCTAACTTTTGTTTGGCACTCCTCACCTATTTATTTAGAAACGATACCCAAACCAAAAACGTCCAAAATCTTCTTTTAGTAAGTGCATTAGTGCATATAAGTAGCACATTAAAAGGTTGTTATGACATTTACATCCAAGACTTACCTGCCAATTCTTTCTTTTGGACAGATGCTATTTTTAGATTAGTCGTTGGCCTGCTAACACTTTTTATGTATTTTCAAATATCCTCTAAAAAAACAATTAATTAATACCAAAAACAAAATAGAATCATGAAAAATTTACTCTTGTACAGTCTTCTTACGCTATCCTTAACAAGTTTTGCTCAGACAAAATTTAGCCTTGAAACCTCTAAAAAATTTGGGCAAGATTTTAATGCCAATCCAGCCGAATATATTGCAAAAAATACCACAAAAGATTACCAGTTTATTTCCAGTAGTGGTGTGCGATATAGTAAAGACCAGCTTGTTTCTAATCTAAAAAACCTCTACACTAGTATGAATATAGAGACACAAAACGAAAAAATACAGCAGCTAGGCAATGTAGCCATAGTAAGCGGTGATTACACACAAAAAGATGAAGTTAAGCAAGTGCCAGGTGTATTAAACATGTCTAAGGGCTCTTATAACTACATCCATCATTACGACGGCAAGGCCTGGAAATTGGCTTCTTCGCATCATACCAATACCTATCCCGATATAATCACAGACGATGCAGCTATCAGAAAAGTAATAAATGACGAGACCCAAGCCTATCTTGATGGCGACGGCAAAAAACAAATGAGTTATTGGTCAAACAAAAAGACTAACGAAAGAGGAGGTCAAAATTTAGTATCAGGCTTAGGGCAGCCGTACGCAAAAGCCGGAAGCATGGAAAAATTGCAAAATTACTTCCTAGCCAATGTTAAAAAACAAGACAAACGAGCCGAACAAAATGATTTTGAAGTACGCTTAAATAAAAACATGGCCTGGGCAACATTTACGCAAAAAATGATTCCCAATGATGGTGCGGCTACTACCACCAACCGAGAAACCCGAATCTTGGAACGCATTAATGGCGACTGGAAGATAGTGTATTTGGGGCAGCAGGCGATGAAGTAAGAAATATTGAAATTGCTCCAACTCATAATAAAATTAAATAATTAGGCACCTTACAAACATAGTTTTTCAAACGGCATGATAAACTTAAAAAGCTATAAAATGATAGCTGAGGCTGCATTTTTGAGTACTCATACCGTGCATTGGCAAATAAATATATCTATGAAAACTACCTATAAATTCTATCCCCGAGACAATGGCGAAGGCCATTGAGGGCCAACTAGCTTGAGAAAAAAAAGGTACATACTTTTCGGGACTTGTTATATAATAGAGTAAACCTAATTTTTTCTCTCGCGTTGGAAGTTGGTCAAGGGTCGAAAAAGCATATGTTAAAAAACCGAATTCAATTTTTTTAAACCTTTTAAATAATCAAATCAATGAAAACAAACACGTTTATCATTATTGTATCTGGCTTCACTTTCCTTTTGGGTGTGATGTCATTATTTTTCCCTGATCTAGCTTTGGAATATTTTGCCGGTGAGCCTGACAACATTCAGCAGCATTCTTTAATCAATTTTGTTGGTGTTTACCAATTGGCATTTGGTTACTTGGGCTATAGTCTTTGGAAAACCAAAGAGACCACTTCCAGAAAGGCTTGGCTTTTGATGGTCGCATTTCTTACTATTTTGTGCATTATTCTAATGCTGTACAACAAAATTGTACGTGTCATTCCAATAGGCGACACATATATGGTAGATTTTATAATTTGGGCTGCTATGGCTGGCGGTGCACTTTATTTTAGAGCGAAGGAATAAATTTTCTGTTTTAAGATTTGTTAAAACTACTTCACAAGGGTGGTTCTTTGGGTCAAGCCGTGCTTAGTCTTCAGACTAAGTACGGGCTTTTCTCGGTCTTCAGACCGATTCTAGGTTCTTAACAAACTATAATTATGAATTTTAATTACTGGCATCCGATTAAATTAAGAAAAAAAACTTTTAGATATTAAGTTACTGATAATCAACAATCCCGTATGGGAAAATCCGAACGGATTAATATTGGTAACAAAAAATACCCCCTTCAAATCAAAAGCCCTGTAAGGGCTTAATATTTAGGTAATTATGCTAATGAGATTTTTTTTTGCCGTTTGACAGTATATTTTAATGTAAAAAAAAATGATACGGAAGGAGGTGATGCGATAAGAAAGCAGGTAGCATCAAAGACCCAAATTTGTACATAATTACCAAGGTCGGAGCCTTTACACAGCAATATGACATTGCTATCGAATTATGGTGATGGTATTTGTGGTTTTCGGTCTGAAGAGTGTTTGTCACTCAATCTTAGTCTGAAGACTAAGCACAGCAGAGAAAACTTAAAAAGCAATAAAATGATGACAAAAGATGCAAAATCGAACATTGATACGGCCAATTCAAGACCATGAATATAGCAAAGCAAAGGTTACAGTATAAAAGTTACCATATAATAAAATCATAGAATTCTGGGATGTTTTACCGCCCAAATAATACTCAAATTTGATAAAATTATCTAAAAGTATAATGTTGACCACACGAGAAAATGAAATATTAGTGTTAATAGCCCAAGAAAAAACAACCCAAGAAATGGCCGAAATCTTATTTCTCAGTTTCGCTACCGTAGAGTCTCATCGGAGAAACATGATAAAAAAAATGAATGTCAAAAACTCTATTGGCTTGATTATAATTGCGATTAAAAAAGGATATCTTGAAATTAATTCAATATGAAGTTCATATGAAAATTCACATAGGAAGTAGGAAAATTGTAGATTCTGAAAAGATTATTCGATTAAGATCCGAAATAAATTATACCACAGTATACTTCTTAGATGGATCAAATATATTAGTATCTACTACCATGGGAGTTATAGCTGCAAGGCTACCCAAAGAAGCGTTTGTAAGAATAAATAGGCAAGAAATCATAAACATTACTAGTATTTCAAAATACGAGATAGACAAGAAAATAGACTCTATTTTATTAAAGAATAACCAAATACTCACTGTTAGCAGAAGAAGACGTGAGGATTTAAGACAAATAATCTCTAAAAACAATAACCAAGTTAAAATAAATCAATTATGAAAAAAATTATTCTGTTATTATCATCTATCCTATTGTTTTTTAATGCTTTTGGTAATACCAAAGTAAGTAAAAATGAACCACCAAAAAACACTAATTCTTCTCGAGACAAGCCTTCCGAGAAAAAATCAAATAGTTTGGCAGCTACTTTGACAATTACAGCCAATACTACCACTATTTGCCCCGGTTCTGGTGGTAGTGCCACCTTAACATCTACAGCTTGTGATCCAGGAGAAGTGGTTCAATGGTATCTGGGTTTTTCAAGTACTGAGTTTACTTCTGGAAATACGACCATTGTAGTCAGTCCCGTATCGACGAGTACCTATCAAGCTAAATGTAAAAACAGTTCTAACGTTGTCACGGTAACTTCAAATAGCCTAACAATTACCATCCCTTCTGTATCCACTCCTTCAAGTATTACCAAAAGCCCTTCTGGCAGTGTGAGCCCGGGTACTAACGTTTCTTTAACTGCCAACGGCTGTAGTGCCTCTGGAAATACAGTAAAATGGGAGGACAACTCTACTTCTAACCCTCGGATTGTAGCTCCAAGTATTAGTTCTATTTATAGCTTTAAATGTGTTTTTGGGAGTTGTGAGTCTTCTACCTCTGTTAATACAACTGTAACAGTTTTGCCACCCACTCCTACCATAACTACAAGTAGTACCACTATTTGCAGTGGAAGTTCAGCAACACTTGGTGCTACTGGCTGTAATAGCCCCGATGTTGTTGAATGGTTTTTAGATGCAGCATCATTACCCTTCACTTCAGGCATATCTTCTACAGTGGTAAGCCCTACCTCAAATTCAAGTTATTCGGCTAAATGTACGGGAGTCACAGGAACCTCTCCTGCTTCAAATTCTATTACTATTAATGTGACAAATGTTTCTACACCATTGAGTATTTCAAAAAACCCTTCAATTAGTGTCAGCCCTGGCACTAATGTATCATTGACCGCTAACGGTTGTACAGCTCCTGGAAATACCGTAAAATGGGAGGACAACTCCACCATTAATCCTAGAATTGTGGCGCCGATGGTCAATTCCAATTATAGCTTTAAATGTGTTTTTGGGAGTTGTGAGTCTTCTACCTCTGCAAATACAACTGTGACAGTTTTGCCACCCACTCCTACCATAACTACAAGTAGTGCAACTATTTGCAGTGGAAGTTCAGCAACACTTAGTTCTACCGGCTGCAATAGCCCCGATGTTGTTGAATGGTTTTTAGGTGCAGCATCAGTATCCTTTACTTCTGGAAATACCTCCATAATGGTAAGTCCCGGTTTCAATCAGTCTTATACTGCAAAGTGCACTGGGGTCACGGGTACTTCTGCTCCATCTAATACAATAAATATAAATGTAACCAATGTAAATAGTCCATCAGGAATAACCGTAAGCCCCTCAAACACGGTTGGGCCAAATACTAATGTGTCTTTGACCGCAGTTGGATGTGGAGCAAATACAGTAAAATGGGAAGATAATAGTACTTTGAATCCGCGAATTGTTTTACCCGTTGCCACGGCATCCTATAGTTTTAAGTGTGTTAATGGAGTTTGTGAATCTAGTGGGAATCCAAGTACAACTATAGTTTATGAACCTTGTCCAAGCAATATAACATTAGCTAATGGCACAAATGATATTAGTTCAGGCCCTAAAGTTTATCAAGCTTCAGCTAGTATTGGAATAGTGATTGCATCTAATAAAATTATTGGTCTTGGTACTAATGTTACCTACAATGCTGGAAAAAGTATATTATTGCAGCCTGGATTTTTGGCAGACAATTCTACTATCTTTAAAGCAGAAATTGGTGGCTGTATTTAATTTAAGTTTAAATTATGTTATTCCGGAAGCTTGGTTTTGCTATATTTTGTTCGCTCTCACTCATTCCTTTGGTCTTTTCAAAACAATCTACCTTTGGAATGAGTGTTCCACGAGTGCTGACATTTTGGACAATCGTTGTCATTGTGTCCTTCCTTGCATTAGCGACCTTTTGGAAAAAAAATAGCTTCAAGCTGCATTATTCTAAATTAAGTATTGCTTTAATTTCTTATTTTGTGATACTTGTAGTTTCTGGGTCATTTGCGGAAAGTAGATATTTGAGCTATTTTTCAACCTTTGAAAGAATGGATGGGGTTGTTAATTACTTTTTTCTGATTCTTTTTTATCTTATATTTTCTAATTTTAGTTTTAATTCATCACAATGGTCAATATTTGCTAAACTAACTAGTTTTATAGCATTATTAATCTCACTAATAACAATTTATCAACATTTTACGCAGCCATTAGTTAGGTCCGAAAGTACCTTTGGTAATCCACTGACCCTGGCTTTTTATTTGCAAGTTCATATTTTTTTAGTCTTAATATTTATAGCGAATCTCAATAATTCAATAGGAAGAAAAAAGGTATTATTTTTCATTCTTGCGTTTGTGGTTTCTTTAGTTTATATATTTGCAATTTATTGTACTGGCTCTAGGTCATCCTTTGTTTCTTTAACAATAGGAGTAGCTTTTTTCTTTTCTCTTCTATTTTGGAAAAAGCATACTTATCGGAAGGGAATTTTTATTTCTGTAATTCTAATAATTGGTAGTGTATTCTTATTTATTAGTCATTTTAGATATCTTAATTTAACTAAGCGGATTATAGATTTATCTTTCACAGATAATAGTTCACAATCTAGAATTGAGTTATGGAAAATTTCTCTCAAGCATTTTTATGAAAACCCTATTTTGGGTTGGGGTAAAGACAATTTCATTTACTTTTTTTCAAAATATTATACTAATAATTTAGTAGCATCTGGTGAATGGTACGATCACTCGCATAATTTTCTCATTGATAAATTAGTTGAAACGGGAGTTGTTGGGTTATTTTTTTATTTAGTCTTTTTAGTTTTAACGTTTTGGTGCTTAATACAATGCAAAATACCCATTGTTCAAAAAGCTGGACTGTTAGCCTTGTTCGTTTCTTATATTCTCTATCATTTTGCAAATTTTGAAAATTTCCCTTCTAATTTGTTTTTGTTCATTTTCCTCATATATATTTTTCAAAATATGGAGAAAAAGGCAGCTTTTGAAATTAAATTAAATAAAATAAAAGTTGTTACATCCGCCCTTTTCCTTTCAATTTTCAGCTATTTCTTTATTTGGAAAACTTACAAAACCTATTCCCATTTAAATAGAATAAATCTAGGTACAATAAGTCCACAAAATATAAATTTTGCTTTCGAAGAAGCTATTATTGGAAAGTATGATTTAGGAATAAAATATGCAATATTAAGAACCGAAATTAATAAATCTCCCGAAGATCAAAGAAAAGAAATTCTTGATCAAGTGATTTTTCAAAATAAAGAATTGCTCAAAAAATATCCTTCACATCCAATTCTGCTTTCACAACTTGGTTTTTTGTTTTTAGCCAGTGGAAACCTTTCGGAAGCAATTAATACCTATAAGTCTCTAAAAAAAATTGCACCAAATCGACATATAAATCTTATGGATTTGGGTATGTTTTATTTACGAAATAAACAATTTGGAGAAGCTTTAGAACAGTTTAGTGAAGTTTTTAAGATGGATGAAACTTATAAATTAGCCCTAATAAGTAAAGCATATTGTTACTCGGCTCAGGGAGATATTGTGAATTCAAATAAAATTTTGGATAGCTTAGAATATCTAACTATTATTGAAAATTTAGATAAATGCACTGATTTATATAGGATAAATAATAACTACGGTGGATTGCTTAAAAAACTTTCGAATTATAATTTAGTAGGTGTTTCGGGAGTTACTCCAAATTCTTTTTTAAGAAGGGTTCAATTAGCAGTATTATTAGGCGAAAAAAGTGAAGTAAAGAAGGCTGTTTATAGTTACTTAAAATACTTTTTTCTTAAATATGACCAAAGAGATGTAGACGAGTTAATTTCAAATATTCAAACTGGTAAACTGCCACCTGAGGCTTTCTATAAAAAATTTGAAAATGATATTTGGTGGTAAATTTTAATTGAACTTTATTTTGAACCTATTTATGCGTCTTCAATCAAAAAAATAAAAATGCAAAAATTTATTAAAATATTAAAATTCGTAGGAATTGGCATAATAAGTCTGATACTAATATTATCAATCTACCTTTTTAGTCTTACTTTCACAAGTCACGGCCGCATGCTGTGGCAACAGGCAGCCTATGCCAAATTCTTCCATAAAGTGTTGAAAATTCAACTTGAAGAAATACCTGGTCTATTAGAAAAGAATCTGAAAACCATGAAGCCAAAGGAGCTTTTACCAGCGGTTGGTAGTTTTCGAACTATAAAGATCACATCAGATAGTCTTGTTTTGCATATTTACAAACCCTTAGGCGTAAAGCCCAATTCGCCAATAGTCATATATTATCATGGGGGTGGTTTTCTTTTTCCTTATATTTCTGACTCGCATAGGATGGCTCGTAAATATGCCAATGCTTTTAATACCATTGTTGTTGGAGTTGACTATCGCGTCACACCAAAATATCCCTTTCCAACAGCTATCAATGACAGCTACAATACTTTCAAATGGATCATAGAAAATGGTAAAACCCTAGGGGGAAATCCCGAAAAAATAGCGGTAATTGGTGAAAGCGCTGGTGGAAATATTTCAACCGTTGTAGCCCAAAAAGCAATGAGAGACGGGTACAAAAACATTGTGTATCAGACGCTACTTTGCCCCACAACCGATATAGCACATATGTATGAATATCCCTCTTATAAAAAACTAAATGAAGGTTATGTGTTGGATAAAAAAGTAATTGATTATTTCTTTGATGCCTATTTGCCAAACCAAGCCGATAGGTTTAATCCAGACGCCTCACCATTATTATCAGAGAACTTGACTGGCCTCCCTTCAGCATTTGTTATTACTGCCGAATTTGATCCATTAAAAGACGAAGGATTTGCCTATTACCAAAAGCTAAAAAAGGCAGGCGTAAAAGTTAAATTTAAGGAATTAAAGGGTATACTTCACGTAGCTCAAGGGCCTTTTATGGAGGATTTTATGGATAAACTAAATGCTGAGATTGCCGTAGAGTTAAAGAAAGCATTAGAATGATGCCTGGTCTTACCATAAAATAAAACTATTCCACTATTAATTTGTAAAATTTTGCTTTTTATCGACTTTTATTAGTAGCTTCACATATCCTTAAAATAAACCCTAAATTAATCAAAATGAAAAAATCAATGTCTCTGACAGTTCAAGCCTTTTATGTGCTCATTACAGCTTTTCAACTCATTTTTGTGCCTAATATGCTTTTGGGCATGTTTGGCTTTCCTCCCACTTCCGAAATTTGGATCAAGGTGCTGGGTATTGTATTACTGGCATTGGTAATTTATTACTATGCCATTATCCAAAACGGTGATAAAACGCTTTTAATGTTTACTGTTTATGGTAGATTGGCTGTAGTATTTGGCTTCGCTTTAATGGTCTTAACTGGAGTTGCTCCTACCCCACTATTACTCTTTGCTGGAATTGATTTAGCCACGGCCGTTTGGACTTGGTTTGAGTTGAAGAAATCTTAAATATTTAGCTCAATAAGATAAGATTTTTGATGCAAAACAGCCACCTTTTGATAGTAATCAATACAAAAATCTTTAATTTCGAATATTAAAACCCTTTAAAACTTATAAAAATGAAACGTCCAACATTTATTTTAATTGTTTGTATTTACGGTTTCCTATTAGGGCTAGCTATGGTTTTAGCCACTAAATCTACAGTAGCTTTTTTTGGCGGTGATGCTGAAAATATCCATGAAGTTAGCATTATGCGGTTCTTTGGCATTTTACACCTTGGATTCAATTTTGTTGCTTTGTCTATTCGTAATTCTTTAGATACCAAAGTGGTAAAAGCCTTTCTTTCGGCCATAGCATTTGTACTTTTTGCCTCACTTAGCAATGGCCTCTACAATGTTTTTGGTATGGGATTGGCCCAAAATCAAAGTTTCTGGTTTGATAATGGTCTTTGGGCAATTCTAGGTATTGGGGCTATTTATTTCTATTCCAAAGAGTAATGAATAAAAATATAAGTTTATTACAAAAAAATCCAGTCACTTTTATAACTGGATTTTTTAGTTTATTCAAATTCCTACTTTTCGATAGAAAATTACATCAATTTAAAAAAGCAAACCAGCAATAGTAGCTGACATATAGCTAGCCAATGTTCCGGCTACTAATGCTCTTACTGCTACTTTGGTTAGATCTGCTCTTCGCGAAGGCTCCAATGCAGAAATTCCACCGATTTGAATACCCAAAGAACCGAAATTTGCAAATCCACAAAGTGCAAAACTTACGATGGCTATGGTTTTTGGAGACAATGCCCCTGCTTCCATCAAGCTTTTCAGATTTAAATAAGCTACAAATTCGTTGGCTGCTAATTTTGTTCCCATCAAAGAGCCCGCCTGCACAATCTCATTGGAAGGCACACCCATTGCCCACGCAAAACCTGCAAAAAGATAGCCTAATATTAAATCTAAACTTAAGGTAGGCAAAGAAACTAAGCCTCCAAGTTTGCCCAAAAGAAAATTTATAAGAGCTATTAAGGCTAAAAATCCTATCAACATGGCTAATACATTCATACCTACTTTAAGGCCGTCAGAGCAACCCGCAGAAACTGCATCTATAAAGTTAGAATGTTCTTTTTTTACCTTTAAAGTTACTTCTCCTTTTGTCTCAGATTCTTGTGTTTCTGGAAACATAATTTTAGCTATTGCCAATGCCCCTGGTGCTGCCATTATGCTCGCGGCAATTAGGTATTCAGCCTTAACTCCAAACTGAATATAGGTAGCCATTACCCCACCAGCAATACAAGCGTAACTTCCTGCCATTGATGCGGTTAACTCAGAGTTTGTCATGCCTTTTAAATAAGGCTTAATCATGATTTGTGCTTCCACTTGCCCCACAAACGTACTAGCAATGTTAGAAAGAGCCTCTGAACCGCTAATATTCATTATTTTTTTCATTCCTAAAGCCAACCACTTCACAACAAACTGGATTATGCCAAAATAATAAAAAATATTGACCAAAACCGCCACAAAAATGATGGTAGGAATGATTTTGAAAAAGAAAATAAATCCGCCGCCTCCAAAGGCTTTAGACACCAAGTCGTTTTGAGCTAAAGGGCCAAAAACAAACATCGCTCCGTCGTTAGAGAAATCAATAATTCGGGTAACTCCTCTTCCTAAAACTGAAAATATTTCTTTCCCCAGAGCTGTTTTTAAAATAAATATTCCAAGCAAAATCTGAAGCAATAAACCAACTCCTACTGTTCGGTAATTGATGGCTTTTCTGTTATTTGAAAATAAAAAAGCTACCGCCAAAATAAGTACTACTCCGAGTAGTCCGATAAGATTTTGCATTTTTATAGGGTTAGTTTTTATTTTTAAATCGCTGTTTGTTTACTAATTGAAA
>JANNWE010000248.1:0-1755 GCA_031414675.1 Cytophagaceae bacterium | reverse complement strand
TTCACCTCCACCGCCTGGTAGAGAACAACTGGTAATTCCCCCACCAGTAGTATAAGGATAAACATCTGTTCTAGCTTGATTATTGGCCAATAACTCACCAACAAGCATATAATACTTATCTTGTCCTAATGGTGCATTTTGACTTATGGCGACTTTACTTATACTAAAAAGTAAAACAAATAATGCAAAAGCACTTTTGAGTTTAAAAAATTCTATGTTATCGAAAATTTTCAGTCTTCCCAAACGCTTACTTAACCTAGTCTTTACAAAATAATAAAGCACAGAAGACAAAAAAGCAAAAAATGCTCTAAATAAGCTTCCATTTCTTTCATTCTTAAAATCTGGGGAATTTAAAGAATTTTGTAATGTAAAATTTCTCATTTGTTTGTAGTTATAAAGTTTCACTCAAATTATAATATAATGTAATTTCTATCTTTCACTTATTGTAAAGATCAATAATATTCTGCCCAATTTTTTTCCCTTCCTTTAATCCAATTTCGTTGTCATACCTAGTATGAATTCCTCCATATAATCGGGACATTGCAGACTCTTCTGCGGATTGAAAAAATGAACTAAATTTTCTAGGTTTATATTCTACTAATCTTTCCATATCCATTGGTCTTCCAAAATGTGCCTCGTCCACAAAGTCAAAAGACTCTCCATACAATTTTGTCAAAACGGTTGCAGCAGATGATGCTTGACCAGCATGCCCGGAATAAAAAGCTGGGAAAGGAGGCTCTGGCCAATACAAATCCCATAATGTACTCATATTATAATAAATAAAAGAAAAAGGACGCTCTGCGTTATAGTGATACTTGGTTTTCCAGCAATTAATAAAAGCATCTGCAACGGCCATTCCAACTGCAGAAAAAGTTTGTGCCGCAACAAATAAATTACTATTAGATTTTTCTATAGCTACTAAAGCAATGTAATAGGAATGCCCTGGAGGAGAGAATGTTTGTGAAGGATCGTCACCCCACCAATTTGCAATTTCCTTCTGTTCTTGCGAAAGAGAATTTCTAACATCAAAAACTTCCTTCATATAATTGTAATAGACAGAGCCTTTTGAAAAGTCATATTCCATCATTTCAGGAATCGGCAAAACATAATTTGCTTTTGAAAATGTTCTATTTGATCCCCATTTAGGATGAAGTGGTAAGGAAACTTCTGATTGGCCTTTAATAGGTGGTGTCCAAATACCGTTTCCATTTTTTATTACAAACGTAGAATCGAAATTATCTAAATAACCTAAATGCCCGCCATCAGTTTTAGAGTATTCAAAAATTGCATCCGCTATCTTTTTACCGTAATCTATAGAAGCATTTATATCAATTGTTTTTAAGCCTGCTGAGTTGGATTGCAAAATAATTTTTTCTAGACTATCAATTTTTGCAAGATTTGTTGAAGTAGTAAATCCATAAATATGCTTTATAATCTGAGCTTGTCCTGCATTTAAGGAAAGAACCCAGTTTATTTTTCTTTTGTGATCGAATTGGGGCAAATATTCAAGACCGTTAATTTTGCCAACTAAAGATATTTGGTTCTTACTTCCTTTAACTACGCTTTCGTACATTGTTAAACCAACGTACCCCAAAAACCTAGAATTAAAAGTGGGTGAACCTCCTTTTGTTGTTTTTAATATATGTAGTGTGAGTTTAGCCCAATCTGTTGCAACTTTAGCATCAAGAATTGGCTTAGAAAAAGCACATAAATTAACTCCTATAACCGTAAAAACACAGAAAAGCATCTTTACCA
>JANNWE010000247.1:0-4326 GCA_031414675.1 Cytophagaceae bacterium | reverse complement strand
CTTACAGCTAGAGAGCGTATTGAAGTTTTATTGGACGAAAATTCTTTTGAAGAGATTGGAGCCCTAGTTATTCATCGAACCAAAGATTTTGATATGGAAAATCAAATTTATTATGGGGACGGGGTAGTAACTGGTTATGGGGCTATTGACTCGAGAATTGTTTATGTTTTCTCTCAAGATTTTACGGTATTTGGAGGGTCACTGTCAGAAACTCATGCTGAAAAGATATGTAAAATCATGGATATAGCGTTAAAGAACGGAGCACCCTTAATCGGACTTAACGACTCAGGAGGGGCGAGAATTCAGGAAGGCGTAAGATCATTGGGTGGATATGCGGATATTTTTTATAGAAATGTTAGAGCCTCAGGCGTAATTCCTCAAATTTCAGCAATAATGGGGCCTTGTGCTGGTGGGGCCGTATATTCACCAGCAATTACCGATTTTACATTGATGGTAGAAAATTCTAGTTATATGTTTGTCACTGGACCAAATGTGGTAAAAACGGTAACCAATGAAGAAGTAAGTTCGGAAGAACTAGGTGGAGCCATGACGCATGCTACAAAATCAGGAGTAACCCATCTAACGGCATTAAACGACTACGATTGCATTCAACAAATTAAGAGATTGTTGAGTTATATGCCTCAAAATTGCGAAGAAATCACCAAGAAATTACCTTACAAATTAGGAGATGAAATAAAAGATAAATTGGAAAGCATAGTTCCAGAAAATGCCAATCAACCCTATGAAATGCGGGAGGTAATTGCTGAAATAGCTGATTATGAATCTTTTATGGAAATTCATAAGAATTATGCAGAAAATATTGTAGTTGGTTTTGCAAGATTAGCGGGAAGAAGTATAGGAATTGTTGCAAATCAGCCCATGTGTTTGGCAGGAGTTTTAGACATTGATAGTTCTAAAAAAGCAGCACGGTTTACTCGCTTTTGTGATTGTTTTAGAATTCCTTTATTGGTTTTGGTGGATGTGCCAGGTTTTTTGCCTGGAACTGACCAAGAATGGAATGGAATAATTACAAATGGAGCCAAGCTATTGTATGCATTAAGCGAGGCAACAGTTCCGAGAGTGACAGTAATTACCAGAAAAGCATATGGAGGGGCATATGACGTAATGAATTCAAAACATATTGGAGCAGATCTAAATTTTGCGTGGCCTGGGGCAGAAATAGCGGTAATGGGGGCAAAGGGGGCATCAGAAATTATTTTCAAAAAAGAGATAGCCGATGCTGTTAATCCTATAGAAAAATTGAATGAAAAAGAGGCAGAATATGCTAATCTTTTTGCTAACCCATACATTGCCGCACAACGTGGGTTTATTGATGAAGTCATTGAACCTCGGTTTACTCGTAAAAAACTGATAAAGGCTTTTCATATGCTAGAAAACAAAGTGGATCATTTGCCAAAGAAAAAACATGGGAATATTCCTCTCTAATCAAAAAAAGATTTTTTTTATTATTATAATAGTGTAAAAAAAGTATAATCTTGAATAACTTTTTCAACAATTCCAGTTAAGTTTTGTTGTAAATAATAATTAAAACAAAAAAATATTCATTAAAAGCATCTATACAAATGTTAAAAAAAATTATTATCTCTTTCCTTATTTTAATTTCATTATTTACCATTACAATTTTCACTCCTCCGTTTGCTCATATTCGTAATTTTGTTTCTTGGGGAAAACATACCATTTTTGATTATAGAACACACCCAACTAGATTAATTGAAAATGGCAATATTCCTCAGTTTTGGCCATTAGATTCAAATTATAATCAAATTCAAATTCCAGATTCTCTTTTAAATACAATTGATACAAATAATACCCATGCATTTTTAGTTATTCAAAATGGTAAATTATTATTTGAAAAATACTGGGATGGATATACAAAAGACAGTATTAGTGGCTCTTTTTCTGCGGCTAAAAGTTTGATATCTATGCTGATAGGTATCGCAGAAGCGGAAGGGAAAATAAAAAGCATTGAGGAACCTGTAGCTAATTACCTTGAACATTTTAGAAGCGGGGGCTTAGAAAAGGTCAAAATTAAAGATCTATTAACTATGAGTTCGGGAACAAATTATAATGAAAAAGATGCAAGTTATTTTAGTTTAAATGCAAAAGCCTATTATGGAGAAAACCAGGAGGATTTATTGTTGGGCTTAAAGTATAAAGAGACTCCGGGGCGAAATTGGGAATATCGTAGTGCAGATACACAAGTATTAAGTTTTATTTTGGAAAAAGTATTTGAAAAGTCCATTTCCCAGCTTGTTTCTGAGCGTTTCATGATACCTATGGGGGCTGAAAATGATGCAAAATGGTTATTAGATGGGGAACAAAAGCATGAAAAGGCATTTTGTTGCTTCAATGGAGTGGCAAGAGACTATGCTCGTTTTGGTGAACTAATGTTGAGCAATGGAAAATGGAAAGGGCAGCAATTAGTACCGGAGGCCTATATGATAAAGGCATTGAAACCCGCATCTTATTTAAAGGATCCCACAGAAAATAACCTACCCGTTGATTTTTATGGATATCAGTTTTGGTTAGTAAATCACCGAAATATGAAAATACCTTCTATGAATGGTCTATTTGGGCAGTATGTTTATGCAATAAAGGAGAAAAACGCTATTGTTGTTAGACTAGGAGAAACAAAAGTGGTTAAACCAACGCATCATTATCAGCCAGAAAACTTTGTATATATTGATGCGGCAATGTCTATATTGAAGTAATTTTTGTTTAGTTATAAAAAATAAAAGCATTGATAATTGGATGGAATTAAATTTTATTCAATAGTTTGTAATTTTTGAATCCCCCAATTACAAATCCATTAAGTATATTTTCTTCTATCCAAATTAAAATTCGATATTTGAGTTTTTCATGTTTCATTTTTGGCCTATTAATTACAGTCATCCCACTATATCGAAGTACGTTTTTCCAATTCAAATCTTTAATTCTTAGCTGCATCAACGCTGGATGTGTTTTTTTAAATATTTTACAATTATCCATTCTCCCGTAATCAAAATTAATATCAAATAAATCTTTTTTTGTTTTCAAATTATAGTTTTGATTTGCTTGATTTTCTTTCTTTTTCATTGTTTGAGGGGGACGCACCCATCCGTAATGGAAAATATCTACTTCTAGATTCACGCAATTAAGTTTTCGGGTTTTGTCTGTTCTAAAGTAATCATTTCCTTTAAAATCAGGAATCCATCTAAAAGATTGCGCATCTTTCCATGAATGTATTTCGGGTAAATTTCGAATAATTCGAATCTCTTTTTTATACCAGCAATGATCTGAAAAATAATGTTCATAATCTCCCCAAAAGTGTAGATAATCAAAAACAAAACCTTCCACTTCAGTTGTTTTTAAATATTTATTACATGCTATTTTAATTTTTTCTTTTTGAGATTCATGGATTAACTCATCGCCTTGTAAATAGAATAACCAGTCTCCGGTACAAGCTTCTTTCGCAATGTCGGTTTGTTGTGCATAGGTTGAGCCATTTGAAAATTTATTAATATCCCAATTGGTGTTAATTATTTTTAGTTTTGGAGAGTTTATTTTTAATAAAATCTCTAGCGAAGTATCATCTTCATCTCCTTGTCCTAATGCAACCACAAATTCATCAACTAAATCTAAAATAGATAAGATGGACTCTTCAATTGGATAAAAGAGTTTATTTGCGTTTTTTAAAAAAGTAAATCCACTGATTTTCATTGGAAGCAAATTCGAAGATTTTTTTAAAGCTAATTGTTAACGTTTATTTTTTTTACTTGTGGATTTTAAGAGAATTAATAAATATAGTTGAAAATTAATGGGATTTCAAAAAACGTTGCTACATTTGAAAAAAAATATTTATGCTTAAATCATCTCTTTTTTTAATTTTAATTGTTTGTTTTAGTTTCTTTTCTTTTGCACAAAACATACAGAAACTTCCTGAATTTAAACTTTCAGGTAAAGAAGTGGAATCCCATATTCGATTTTTAGCTTCTGATGAAATGCTAGGAAGGAGAACTGGAGAAGTAACAAATAATGTGGCTGCAAGATATATAGCAGAGCAGTTTAGACTAGCTGGCTTGAGCCCAGTGGAAGGGCAAAAAGATTTTTTGCAAAAAGTTCCTTTAGAATATTCAAAACCAAATAAAGTAGGAGAGATTGTCGTGTCTGGCGATTCTTTAAAGTGGACGAAAGATTTTATGATGTTAAGTGGAAATGCTACAAAATTAGAAAATGTTCCAGTGGTATTTTTGGGATATGGTTGGATAGATGAAACTCAAAATGACTATAAAGGTATAGATGTAAAAGGTAAAGTTGTTATTTGTC
>JANNWE010000246.1:0-6783 GCA_031414675.1 Cytophagaceae bacterium | reverse complement strand
AATCCAACGCTTATTATTACTTCAAGACAACAATACTGTTGGAAACGATTTACGCTCGATGGCAAATACCTTTCTACTATCCAATTGCCCGGTTCTTTTAGTTGCAGGCCCGTTATAAAAGGAAAGAATCTTTTTGGAGCGGTCTTTAGGTCTACACAAGAAAACTATCCAGATTCAGGTTATTTGCAGATTTTAGACGCCAACGATAAGGTAGTTTCTTCACCTGGAGCCTCGGAGCCAATCTATCAAAATGGCGTTTTGCAAGAACAAAGAAAATTTGATCCTGCAAAAGTTTTTATGCACCCACATGATGTTTGCATTGATGCCGATGAAAATATTTATGTTCCTCAATGGGCTTCAAAAAAAACCTATCCAATTAAGTTAGAGCGGGTTTAAAACTTCTTTTAAAAGTAAAATCTAATGATTTGGAAAAAATCGTAGCATTGATTTTTAAAATGAAAGGAATCTTATGCTAATAACCCCATTTTGTTCCCATTGACGCATTACCTATTTTTGTATTTTTAAAAATAGAAAATGAATATTCTTATTATAGGAGCAGGTGGAAGAGAACATGCTTTTGCTTGGAAAATTGGGCAAAGCAAGAAATGCGATAAAATTTTTGTAGCTCCTGGAAACGCAGGCACGAGTCAAATAGCTACCAATGTGCCCATTCAAGTCGATGATTTTGAAGGAATAAAAAAGCTAGTTAAAGATGAAAACATAGGATTGGTAGTAGTGGGGCCCGAAGACCCATTAGTAAAAGGAATTGTTGATTTTTTCAGAACCGACAAACAACTCAAAAAAGTAAAAATCATCGGGCCAGATGCTTCAGGTGCTCGATTAGAAGGAAGCAAAGATTTTTCTAAGGCCTTTATGCAAAAATATGGCGTTCCCACTGCCTTTTCTGAGACTTTTACAAAAGAAACTCTAGGGGATGGAATTGCATATTTAGATAAACAATCTGGCCCTTATGTTCTTAAAGCAGATGGACTAGCCGCTGGAAAAGGAGTAATAATAACTGAAAATAAAGAAGAGGCTAAAGCGAGTCTAAAAGAAATGCTTACCGAAGGAAAGTTTGGAGAAGCTGGCGATAAAGTGTTAGTGGAGCAGTTTTTAAATGGAATAGAACTTTCTGTTTTTGTGCTTTCTGATGGAAAAAATTACGTGATTTTACCCGAAGCCAAAGATTATAAAAGAATAGGAGTGGGAGATACTGGATTGAATACTGGTGGAATGGGAGCGGTTTCTCCTGTACCTTTTGCCGACGCCTCATTTATGAGTAAAGTTGAAGATTTGGTTGTGAAACCTACATTAGAGGGTCTTATCTCCGAAAATATTCATTATGTTGGGTTTATTTTTATTGGCTTAATGAACGACAACGGAAATCCAATGGTGATAGAATACAATGCCCGAATGGGAGACCCAGAAACCGAAGTAGTGTTACCAAGAATAAAAAATGATTTTTTAAAAGTGCTAATTGCCGCAGCTGAAGGGAAATTAGATAAAGTAAAATTGAAATTTGATGCGAAATCAGCAGTTACCACCATGGTAGTGGCTGGAGGGTATCCGGAAGAATATAAAAAAGGAAATATAATGGAAATTCCTAAAGATGAAAAAGACGCAATAGCGTTTCATGCAGGTACTAAAAATTCTTTGGAGGGTATTTTAACAAACGGAGGAAGGGTAATTGCACTCACAGGTATTGGGCGTACAATGGTGTCTGCTTTAAAGAAATCGCAAAGAATGGCTCGCAATTTGAAGTTTAAAGGAAAGTATTTTAGAAAAGATATTGCCAAAGATTTAATGGAATATTTTCAAAAATGATTAGATTTGTTTTTAGTAAAAAATGTAAAACCTCAGATTTGTTCGAATATTTCTCGCTATAGTACTGATTTTTAGTGGGAGAGAACAAATTTTTATAGATATAGAATATGGCTTGTGGACAGTGTTCAACGGGTGGTTGTGGAAGTATAAACAAAGTAGTAGAAGAAAAATCAAACCATAAAACCGTAGCAGGGTGTAGTAGTTCGGGCGGATGTGGAAGCGGAGGATGTACCAAAATGAATTCCTTCGATTGGTTAAGCAACATGGATACACCTAAAGCTTCAAGATTTAATGTTATTGAAGTAAAATTTAAAGGAGGCAGGAAAGAATATTTCAGAAATAAAGCAGGAATTGACCTCTACACGGGTGATTTTGTGGTTTGTGAAATGCCTACTGGGTACCACATTGGCTCTGTTTCCTTGCAAGGCGAGCTGGTAAGGCTTCAAATGATAAAAAGGAATATTAAAGACGATAAAGAGCTTGCCACTTTACACAGATTAGCTACTGAAAAAGACTTGGAGAAACACGCTCAGGCCATCAATCGCGACCTCACAGCTTTGTATCGTACCCGTGAAATTTGTAAAGAATTAAAATTAAATTTAAAGCTTTCCGAGGTAGAATTTCAATCCGACAATGCAAAAGCAACTTTTTTTTATTCTGCCGACGATAGAGTAGATTTTAGAGAGTTAATAAAACTTTTGGCGGGTGAGTTTAAAGTAAGAATAGAAATGCGTCAGATTTCGCTTCGCCAAGAAGCTGGACGATTAGGAGGAATAGGTTCCTGTGGCAGAGAGCTGTGTTGCTCTACTTGGCTCACCGACTTTAAGGCCATTCCTACTGCAGCTGCTCGTTATCAAAATCTTTCTTTAAATCCTGCAAAGCTTTCAGGGCAGTGTGGCAGATTAAAATGCTGTTTAAATTATGAACTAGAAACATATATTGACGCCATAAGAGATATTCCAGTAATGGAAAAGTCGCTTCAAACCGAGAAAGGTGAGGCTACCTTACAAAAGACCGATATTTTTAGGCGAATTATGTGGTTTAGCTATCCCAACGAAACCAATTGGTATCCAATATCTTGTGATCAGGTGGTGGAAATTCAGAAAATGAATAAGGAGGGTAAAAAGCCAGTAGGATTAGAAAATTTACTGGAGATAGCCGAAAGTTTGCAAGCCAAGCCTACCAGTATTAACAATGATTTAGATCGTTTAGATAAAAAGTATGGTCAGAAAAAGAAACCGCAAAGACCAAGTGCAAGTGGCAATCCGATGACTTCTTTGGATGGAAATAGGACACAAAATACAAACCAACGACCTAGCAACCCTAACCAAGCAAACCGTTCAAATATTCCGAATGCAGGAAATAGGCCACCAAATCCAAATCAAACCAATAGGCCAGTAAGTCCGAATCAAGAAAATAGGGAAGGGAATCCAAATCAAGGAAACCGACCATCGGACGTAAATCAGACCAATAGGCCACAGGTCCAAAATCAAGGTAATATATCAAAAAACCTAAATTTGGATGCAACTCAAAAAGCACCATTGTCGGCTAGCGAACAATTAAATTTGGCCGCTCAAACGGATTCCGCTCTAGGTAATGCCAAGAAAAATAAAAAAAGAAAGAAAAACAGAAACAATAACAGACCACCTCAAGAACCTACCATTTCATGAAAAAGGGCATTTATTTCAGTTTGGTTTGGGCAATTTTTAGTGCTTGCACCGGTAGCTCAGATATTAAAGAAATTCGAGATTTTAAAGGAAACGAATGGGAAATTGCTAAAAAAGTAACCTTTACTTTTAAGATTGCCGATACCTTGAAAACCTATAACTTTAATTATTTGTTAAGAAACTCTATTTCTTATCCCTACTATAATATTTATCTAAATCAATCCCTTGTAGGTCCCGATGGTAAAGTTTTATCGACGTCTATGGACGAAATAATACTTTTTAATGAAAAAACAGGTAAGCCCTACGGAGATGGAATTGGGGATATTTTCGATAACAGAGTGGCAGCACCTAAACTCACCAATTTTAAGCTAAAAAAAGCAGGAACCTACAAATGGACCATAAGCCACAACATGCGTCCAGACCCACTCACCGGCATCATGTCATTAGGTATTGAGGTTTTGGGCACACCTTAAGTTGCTTATTAGAATGTCATTAGAAGCTAGGTTTTTATAAGTAAAAACCTTATGTTTGGTTAAATTCGTAAAATCAAACATTTTCACACAATGCATACATCGTATTTTTTAAATCAATTTGCTAGTTTAGACACTAATTTGAAACAACAGATTGTTCAACTTCCCATTCCTAACTTTTAATCATTTTTGTTGCAATGAAGATGTAAAAGTAGATTATCAAGATTGTATTAATTAGTTAAGATAAATAAATCCAGTTTTATGAAAACGGTCAAATTAAAGTCATTGCTTATCTATATTTTATTAGCCTTGTTTTTTGTACTATCTATGTTTGTACATGGAATTCAAAGGGAGTATTTAGTTTGGGTATTTTTACTCTCCGTGTTAATTGTTAATTATACGACAATATATCGATTAATAACTTTTAAAATGTCAAAAGAGGAATATTTCCCTATAATTATAAGAGTGGCTTTAATAATGGCATTATATATAATTTATTTATACTTTGGAAAGTAAAATAATACTAATAATTAAATGTATTTATAGTAATGAAAGTATCTATGTTGAATACTTCATTTAATTTTTTAATTCTCGCGTCCTAAAAGAAAATAAAATAAATTGAAGTCCTTTGATCACAAAATCGGGATACCGATCGGTAACCATTATAAAAATTTGAAATAAGGCATTTTACTGAAATCTTAAATAGTTAATTATCAAATTCTAAATGGAGACATCGAGTCAGTTTTATTCCATTCGGCTTTCCGATTTGTAAATGTTTTTTGTTTCGGACCGACTAGGAGAAAAAAATAAGGCTATCATAAATCCAATAACTCAGGAATTATTATTTAGGGAGTCCTTGGAAATTGCTTAAACGTAGAAAGGAATTCAGGAATCCAGTCATTTGATGGCTGGATTTTTTGCATTACGTGCACTTAAATTCTTAGTAAAATCATATTTTCAATTTTTGCAGAGCTATCCTTTGCTTTTTTGAAGAGTTTGGACAGTCTTTTCCCATGTTTTTTTTATTGGAGACTTCCTTAAGCCACTTTTTTAATCCTCTTGTGCTGTCGCTTGGACAATCTGACGACATTTGCTGTAAAGATTCCAAAGAACATCCACACGATTTGTGTTTCTGAAGTTTTCGCTTTGATTTTCCTTAGTCCATAGTTCTCTTTTTCCGTCCCAAATGAACCTTCTAATCGTGTTCCTCTTTCAATAGATAGAATATTTTTTATCTTTTTAACATCTTTATCCTTAACCTTTTTGCCTTTTGCTACAAAATTTGTTTGAAGTTTTTTAGTAGTACAGAACCTCCTATTACTATTAGTTGGATAAATTCCATCTGCGGCCAAATGTGTACATGGGCCAATCAGTGAGCGGTGTTTGAAGTAAGCGTGCTTGAGTCGAGTAGTCTCGTTGAAAGCCTCGAAACTGTGGTGTTCAACGATGTTTATACCGCCAACTTGCATAATATGAGCTTTTATTCCGAACTCTACGGGTTTATTTTCCTTGCCTCTGACTATTGGTCTGATGTGGGGTTGTGAAAGACTGACGATTCTATTTTTGACACTAGTAGTCTTATTTTGAATAAGATAACTTTGTTGCTCGTACACCTTTCGAATGGTCTTAAATCTTTTGGCGACATATTCAGAAATACGTATTTTATTTGCTTGGTTTAAAAGACTCTGATATGCATCAATCCCTTTTTTGAGCAACTTCAGGAGCGATATTGCTCGTCTTTTATTGGCTTTATTGCCTACTCTTCGTTTTTTAGAAAAATCAAACTGCTTTATTTTCTGTTCTTTAAACTTGGAACGAGGCATTTTCAATCCTGAAAGCTTGCAAAGACCAGGAATTTGCTCTTCCCAAAGAAACTGGCATGATTCCCAGAGTATTTTTACATCAGTGGGAAAGCGTAAATGAACCTCGTAACACGTGGCGTCCATCATCAAAACATTGGTGCTCTCAAGCTTACCTTTCCATGCCTCAATCAACACTTTCTGTACCTTATTCATGTCACAAAACTTGGCTAAATAAGTCCGAGTGCGGCTTACGAAGGCATTGTCGCGGATTACCTCACCAACTTTTAAACGACATCCACAAAACATCTGATAAGCAAAATTGGTCTGAAAAGCAGCAAGGAGTTTTTCGTCACTCAGACCCGTGTAATGTTTTAAAAACATCAACCCAAAGTAACCTGCCCGGGGAAGATACGAAGGAGCACCAGCAGGGTTCTTCTTTTCTGGAAGAAGCTTAACCAAGTCGTCCCAAGGTATCAGATTATAAATCCGTCCTAACTCTGTGGAGTTCTTAAAAAAATACAATTCTGGAAAAACTGGGCTATCAAAAGAAAATAATGTATTTTGCATCGTATTATTAGGGGTTCAGATACCTAAAAATACACAAAAAAACCCGAAATACCAAGCAATTGGTCTTTTTCGGGGTTTTATTTATAAGTTATAGTGTTGATATATAGCAAATTACATCTGATAAGGACGCCCTATTTAAATATTTTGAAATTTAGGATTTTACTCTAAATCCTGTAAAGCCAAAATAATACTTACAAACTTCCCAGTAGAGCAGTAAATCTTCCTAAATCTAGTTGGGCTTTTGTTGCTAAATTTCTAGCTTCTTGAGCATCTTTTTTGGCGGCTGAGACATTTCCGATATTTTTATTCAGCCTTGCAGACTCAAAATAGTATTCGGCCAAGTACTTATCTTCATTTAAAAGTGGCTTTGCTTTTGCCAACCATCCACTCGCTTTTGTGCCGTAGTTTTTATTGGGATATTTGTCGTTAAAAACTTTAGTAATATAAACCAAG
>JANNWE010000245.1:0-4893 GCA_031414675.1 Cytophagaceae bacterium | reverse complement strand
ATACTTTTTATACCAATTTATTGTTTCTAAAACAGTTAGTCTAGTTTTTTCAGTATCATATAATCTTGGCCCCCGAAAACAAGCTTGTACTCCTGCTCCATAATATTGAATCATCAATTGTTTATAATCTTCTAAATGAGTTTCCAAAGGTTCTAAAACTGCTTCGGGGCCTCCACCTTGATATTTTGTGAGGGGAACAAAACCCCAACTCATGGCTCCGGTTTTTTCAATAGTGCCATCATGAATATTTTGACGGTTTAAAATCCTCTGCTGGTCTCTTGGTAATGAAAAATTTACCTCTCTATAACCAATGCCAATTTTGTGTGTTCCATCTAAAAAGTACCAATCTGGGGCGTTAATATAAACTCCTTTTTCATTTAGCCATCGATATAAATCTTTTTGAATTTCCATTTGTTGCCATTGTGAATCCTCTAAATCACGATGCCCTGGATGTAATTTCGAGGCACAAACATCTCCAGGGTAAGGGCCATCGTTTTCCCAAATATCGAATCCCGTTTTCTCGAAGAAATGTTTAATTTTTTTGCTGTAGTCTAGCCCCCATTGGCTTCCAAAACATGGGGCATTTCCAAAAAATGCACTTCCAGGTTTACCTGTTTTTGAGTCAATCACATCATGTTCATCACTGATTTTTCTGGAGCTAAAAAGGGAATATCCGCCTAATAAAATCTTCCTTTGATGGGCATAGTTCGTCAAAATTTTCCATTTTTGGATATTTGAAGCAGAACTATCTTCCATATTTAGATGACTTCCAAAACTTAAAATCACCGCTTCATAGCCCGTTGCCACACATTGGTCGATTGCCGTTTTCACTTCTGTGTCGTTTTTGCTCACTAGGTGCATAAAAATTGGGTTTTGGAGAGTCCAAGGTGCCACGGTTTTATACATTCTTTTTATCATCAAACCTCGTCTCTGCCTATCATAGCTGTCCATTAATAATTCGTGAGTTCGGACCGAGTTGAATGTATCTTGAGGTTTTAAGTCAATTCCTGGGGCTTTTTCTGGGTATATCTCTAATAGACAAGGAGTTTGATAATAATAGTTTACTTGAGAAGTGTAAGCAGAGTCTGTTTTCCAATGTGTTGTTTGGTCGCTTATGTCATATCGCATGGCATTGTTGAATGCGTAATTTGTTTCAAAATAGATTCCATGCTGTTTTTTCATTTCTTCGGGTTTTCCTACTACAGCACTTTCTTCTTCTACCAAACCCAATATTTCATTCACAACGCGATCTATTCTAAAAGTTTTATTTCCATTATTTGTAATGTTTAATGATTTTACAATCAAGGGAATTCCATCATATAATTCATAGTTTATGGTTATTTGTACTCCTGATAGATTTGGGGAGGAGGAAACAAAAAAAAGCGAAAGCTTTTTGCCCGTTCCGTTTTTAGTATTTTTAGGCCAATTGTTTGATTTCCAGTTTATTCTTGGAATAATTTCTGAAACATTATATTTTTCAAATAAAAAATCGTTTTCACCTATTCTTAGCTTTTCTAACCATTGCTTCTGAAAATATGCATTTTCTTTTTGGCCTTTTAGTCCGCCGATGGCATACTCTTTTCCATCAATTTTAATTAGGGCTTCAGGTTTTATGGCTCGGAGTAGCTGTTGTCCGGTACTTAGATTTACAAAATCAAAACAAGCCAAATTGGGTTGTATCACAAAGGATCGTTTTACTAAACCGTTGTTTAATGTGATTATGTTGTTCTGAACAATTACTTGAGCTTTTTCAGTAAAAGGATTTACTAACCAATCAATGGATTGGGGTTTGACTTCTTGATTTTGGGAAAACGAGAGATGGGTAATAAAGAATAGCAGACAGATTTTTTTCATTCATTTTAGTTTTAGATGTAAGGAATTGAAATGTAAAAATTTTAAACCTATTTTACTATGAAAAATAAAGTTTTTAGTACGGATAATAATACTTTTTGGAATCCTAAAGGGAACAATAAAGATCCAAAACTAACTATTATCTTTTTTTAAGTATTCTGAATAAAAATTATCTTCTTCCATATCTTCTATCCAGTTATATTCTATACCAAAAGCGGTATTTCTAGCGAAATCTAAACCATACTTTTCTTGTAAAAACCCCAGAGACATGTCAATGCCCGCACTTACTCCTCCTGATGTGTAATATTTTCCATCTTTTGTCCATCTGGCTTTTCTTTTCCACAGCACCTTTTCTCCTTGGGTCATTACCCAATCAAACGCTTTTTTGTTTGAAGTTGCTACTTTTCCATCCAAAAGACCTGTTTTTGCCAATAATGCACTTCCTGTGCAAACCGTAAATACGTTTTTACTAATTTTATCAACGGCTTTTATCATTTGTAGTAAATTCTCATTTTTTACTTCTACCCTTGTGCCATAGCCACCAGGAATAAGAAAGATATCTACTTCGTCTTCAATTTCGTTTAGATTTTGAGTTTGAATTAAAACGCCATGGCTGTTTTTTATAATTCCTCCATTTTCAGAATAAAATTTAATTTGAAATAGTCCTTTTAGGCAACCGAAAACTTCAACTGGGCCAAAAACGTCCAAGGTTTCAAATTCATCAAATAAAAGTACCGCAATTTTCATAGACATTGTTTGTTTTTTTAAAAATGGTTTTAAGTACTTAAAATTTCGAATTCATTACTTTTATACTTGAAAAATTTCCGTCGCTATTATCACCCACAAAAATACCGATTTTGCCATTTGTTCTTTCATTAAGTTTGTTAACAATTAATGAAGGATTTATGGTATTGTTAATTGAAACTTTAACCAAATTGTCTTCCACTTTGATTTTCATTGTAAACCAGCTATTTGGGTCTGGAGCATTTGAAATCTCTTTTTCAAATTGTCCATTTCTTTCTTCTCTAAGTTTTTTCCATGTATAATTCGGATGAGACACATACTGGATAGCGTGAATTTTTCGGATACTATCTTTTGCGTAAAAATTGAATGGTCTACAATATACCGCATCATAAGTGCTATCATTTAATCCATGAAATGCAATCCCAATGAAACTTCGTTGAAATACATCTTTCCCTTGCATTTCAACTTCTATTTCGCCGTTTTTAAAACTTGAAATAGGAAGCCAAACCAGTCCTTCTCCTTGCTGATCTGATAATTTTATATAGCTTTTATTCACTATTGTTTCTACTTTGGCAGATCGGTTTACGTATTTTAATTTTCCTTGTTCATGCAATTTTGTTAGCGTATAAATTTTGGTTTTCTGTCCAAATAGTTGGATGGAGAAAAAAAGTAAAATCAAAAGCTTTTTCATTTAAATGTTTTATTGTTAAATCTTTTAGTAAAATTGAAGAAAGTAAATCATAATTATGAATTTTAAGAAGAGAAATTTTTGAATAATGCAGATTAGAATTTTTTGCAGCAAAAAACCAAAAAAGTCAGAATATCATCTGAATTCGAGGTAAAACCAAAAGGGGCTTTCTGTTATCGACCAAATTTTCAATTTTAAGTTCCGATTAGTTCTAGGAATTAAGGCTATAGAATTTTTCAATTTAAAATTTATGTCAATTTCATTTGTTGATTATACATTCTTTTTAATTGTAAATCTCCAAAGCCAAATATGCCAAATTGTTGAGAGAAGTCCGCAAAAACAGATTCTAAATCTGTTGATTTAGAAGAATTTATGATTTCGTTTAGTAATTTTTGAGGTAGCCCTATTGAATCATCAATTGGAAATCTGTCAATATGAGCTTGACAAACTTCATCTAAATATTCAAAGCAATTGTAATTTTGAATAGATATTTCTTTTAATTTTTTAAAATCACTTTTTTGATACGCATTCCAAAGATTAATACCTAGTATTCTATCACTTTCAGAAAACAATACTTTATTTTTATACGCCATTTTTAAATCTTTAGCATTATCATTTCCAAACCCTTTCCATTTATTTTCATTCATCTTGCTAATTGGAAATACCCGGTAAAGTTTCAATGTTGTTTTTTCTTTCAATAAATATAGCATAAACCATAGGTTTGTTTGGCAAAAAAGATCATTTTCAAACCAAAGACAAACTTCAGAATTGGGAGGAAATATTTTAATTTTATTAAATTCTGAAACTACTTTACTATAATAATTTTCGATTGTTTCATTATATGAATTGGCAATGAAATTTGCTCTTATTGACCAAAATTCTTCTAGATTTTTAGCATCCACTTCTCCATCAATTAAGCATTCGCGACAGACTATTACATTGGAATTATAACCCAAGTGAATTAATTCTGAGGCCAAAAAGTCTCCGTTTAAAATGTGATATGCTTTCATCATATAGCGTAATTTGAAAGGCAATTTAAATTTAATTATTTTAAATCAAACACTCTAAGAATTTTCCATTTCGAGTCTATTTCTTGTTCAATTAAACTGACTTTTGAAAAATTTATTTTTTCAGGAAATTTATACTCTGATATTTCATTAAATATTTCATTGGTTAAATTGGCATTTCTTGGATGCAAAAGTGTAATATGCGGATCTAAGTTTTTGGGCACTTTAATACTTCCATATAATACATTTTTTCTTAGATTTTGAAAAGATTCAAAATCTTTCGCTGGTAAGAGAACTCCTTTTTGGTTTGAGAATCGAATTGCTTTTTCAAATGACATTCGAATTTGATTGAAATCATTTTTTTCCAGGTTTTCTATAACTTGTTTGAGATTTAATAGCTCATCTTCCCTGCAAAGAGTTACATGGGCTGCAATTATTTCAAATTGTACCAGATTATATTTTTTTCTAATTTCCTCGATTTCTATGGAGTCATTTTTATTTACAAATAGCGTGAGTTGTCTTCGCCTAGTCTTCATAGTTTTCTGAAATTGGCTTGTAATAAATTTTTTAGAATACAACTCGAATGCTCTAATTAACTTGAAG
>JANNWE010000244.1:0-2439 GCA_031414675.1 Cytophagaceae bacterium | reverse complement strand
AAAATAAATATAATTTAATTTCAGATTTTTTTAATTTTGGGAAAATATTAAATCAATCATGCAATTTTACAAAAACACTATTTATCATGTTTATAATCAAGGAAATAATCAACAAAGAATATTCTTTGAAAGAAATGACTACCTCAGGTTTTTAGAAAAAGCCAAGTCACTCGTAAAACCAAATTGTGATTTATTGGCTTATTGTTTAATGTCAAACCATTTTCATTTTTTAATTCAAACTAATGAAAAAAGTCTAGAAAACGTAAGGATTGGGAACATAGACTTAATAAAAATCACAAATAGTTTTAGGCTTCTGTTAAGTGAATTTGCAAAGGAGATAAATGTAAAATATCACCGTTCAGGATCTTTATTTCGACAAAAAACGAAATTTAAATTAGTAGATAAAGGAGATCCAACATACCCCAAAAACCTAATTAAATATGTATTCTATAATCCTTTGGAGGCTAAATTGGTTTCACATTTAAATGATTGGGAATATAGTTCTTACATTGATATGATTGGTAAAAGAAAGGGGAAACTTTGCGATTTAGATTTATGCAAAGAAATATTTCAAATTTCAAATGAGGATTTGAATGAAATGGGTAATGGATATGACGATATTTTGTATTTTAAAAACTAAGTTCTTTTTTTTAAAATTAATCCAACATACTTTTTAAAATTTCTACTTTTAAAAAATTAAAAAAAATAGATCCAAACTATCGTATGATCACTTGGTTTTTAGTCAATGTCTTAATTTTTTTTGACCAAATATTGTTAATTCTGTCCCGACTCTGCTTCTGTGGTTTAAGTACCTTATTTTAGTCTAGGTCCGCCTATAGTCGGCCTATTCCCTATTAATAATTTTTCAAAAGCGATGAAGTGTAGAATATTTAAGGAGCTAATTAAATTTCTAAAATCCTAATATTCTTAAATGAAACACCTTTCGACCAATCTTGAAGGGCTATTCTGCCAGAAGTGCTTTTTCCAAATAATGTGAAATATTTAAATCCACTATTTTCCACCATATTTTTCCAAATGTCAGAGCTTAAATCCTGCTTGGCGGTTAAAATTCCGTTTAGAAAAAATTCTATTTTCCCGTAATTCTGTACAATTCTGGACTCGTTCCATTGGCCTGCAGGCTTTGGTTTTGAGGCATTTTTTTGTGGCATAAATCCATACAAGCAAGCCGCCCATTTTGTTGAATCCTTCAAGTAATCTTTGCCAATACCTTCGTGGTCAAGTAATTGATATTCTGGGCCAGATGCCCAAGCTCTTGGAATGCTATCATTTTCAATTACATTGATAAAAACTCCTGAATTTCCAGCAGTTGTTATTTTCCAATCAAATTTAAGTTCGAAGTTCTTGTATTCTTTATCAGAAACCAAGTCGCCGTGTTCAACTTGAAAAGTGTCAGGATTACAGAAAAGCTCTCCGTTTTTCACTATCCAAGCTGAGGGAGTATTGCCTTTGTTGTATAAATGCCAGCCAATTGTGGTTTTGCCGTCAAACAATAATTGCCATCCGGCTTTTTTTTCAGCATCTGAAAGTTCATTATTTCCAACTTTTTTTTCAGTGCATGATATAAAAAAATAGAATAAAGCAACTAGGCTAAAAATTAAAATTTGATTTTTATGCATTTGATTTTAGAATTTTTTGTAATATTTTAGGTGATGGAATTGTTTATGAAAAAACTAATGTTTTCTATTGTAAATTAATTTCTTTTTTTTTCAATTGGAAAGATTTTAATCTTTCCAATTGAAATCTAGATCCTTCTATCATTTGATATGTAAGAACTTTGTTTTCTTATTTGTTCGCCAATAGTCTGATACTTTCAATTTAGTTTAGGTTTGAAAATTGCCTTGCTGGTTCATAATCTTAATTTTACTTTAGTTAAAAATTCAAATATGGACACTTTACTCGATTCACTGACCTTTCATGAAGTCTTCAATTTCTTGAATTGTTTTTGGAATAGGATTCCCGAGTACTTCAGATCCGTTTTCATTTATTAGAACATCATCTTCAATTCTGATTCCACCAAAATTCTTGTATTTTTCAAGGTTTTCATAATTTACAAAATCTTTAAATTTACCTTCAGATTTATACTTGTCTATTAATTCAGGAATGAAATAGCACCCTGGTTCTACGGTTATCACAAAACCAGGCTCGAGTGCTTTTGCTAACCTTAATGATTTCAAACCTAATTGTGAGCTTCTTTGCATGTTTTCGGAATAACCAACCAAGTTCTCTCCTAAATCTTCCATATCGTGCACGTCCATACCAATCATATGACCCAGTCCATGTGGCATAAACAGCCCTCCAACTCCTTCTGAAAGCATGTCTTCAATATTTCCTTTTACTAAGCCAATATTCTGTAAGTTTTCTAAAAGTATTTTATTGGCATTAATATGAACATCACGATACAAAATTCCAGATTTCAAT
>JANNWE010000243.1:0-11050 GCA_031414675.1 Cytophagaceae bacterium | reverse complement strand
CCGAAAACAATCCTTCTTATCCGCTGGAATCGGATATTGTTTTGAAAGACTTAGAAGGGAAATTTTGAGCCGATAACGCTGGAATCGTTGTCGGCTTTTTAAATAATTAGGTAAGTTTTTTGTTTATTCATATGGGAGTTTTGTTTTAAAATTTAATTACATCCATTGCCTGAAATTATCACTTGAGCATCTACCACCTTGTAGTTGGCTTCAATGCCTGCACAAACAATATCTAATTTTTCAAAAAGGGTTTCTTTGGTCAATGAAGTTGTAAGGCGGCAATTAACCATAACTTCTTTGTCATAGATAATCTCAACTCCATACGCTTTTTCGAGTGCCTCAAAAATCTGTTCAATTGCAGAATCTTTGAAAGAAAACTGAAGCAACTCTTGACTTGTTAATAAAATTACAGGTTTCTCTGCTAAGTTCCTTGTCAATCTTTCATCCTCTTTACTAAAAACTACTTTCTGATTGGGTGTTAGTACCAGACCATATGTTTCAGGGTCTTGATTATGAATTGTTTTTTGAGAATAAACAGAAACTTTCCCTGTTTTTACATTTACAACTACTTCCTTATCTGTCTCAAATGCTTTTATTGTAAAACTAGTACCCAATACTTTAGTTACTAATCCATTGGCATAAACCATAAAAGGCTTATTGGGATTTTTTTTCACATCAAAAAATCCCTCTCCTGCAAGATAAACTTCCCTGGTTTTCCCCACAAAAGATTCTTCGTAACTTAAGCGACTATTGGGTTGGAGAATTACATGGCTTCCATCGGGCAATTTTACAGTAATTTTAGCCTTTGTTTTGTTTATGACTTCTTTAAGAGGTTGGATAGTTTTTGATACCAATTCTGAATAAAGAGGGGTATCAGATGAATTAAAATTTATTTTTAACCAAACTCCAAAGCCCAGGACCAAGAATATAGAAGCAGCTAAAGACCATTGTTTCCAATTTAAAGCTAAGAAGAAAGATTTGTTGTTTTTAGGCAATCCTCCCTCTATTTCATTCCAAATTACTGGTTCCTCTCCAAGTGGTACATTTTGCTTTGAAACAATAGCCAATTGTTGTACAGCTAATTTTGCTTTTTGTATAATAGCCTCCTGATTGGGTTCATTATGGATAATTGATTGCCAAAATAAATCAGATTTTTCAGTAGGATACTTTGCCCACTGAATAAAATCTTCATCAGTGATGAAATCTTCTATTATATATTTTTCGTATTTTTTTAACATATTTTTTCTATTCTAAGCCCTAAATCGGACTTAATGGGTTTTGTACTCATTAAAATTGAATTATTTTTTTTGAACCAAACCAAGAAAGACAGCAAAAATCAAAAAAATAATGTAAAATGCTGGCGTAGTTCTGAAATGGCTCTATGTAGTAGATTTCTTACACTTTGGTTATTGATTTGCATCATTTCCGCAATTTCTTCAAAACTAAAATCGTGGTAAAATCGAAGTTGAATTATTTCTTGCTGGCGTTTGGGTAATTGTTGAATGGCTTGCTTTAACTTAACCTGCTGTTCACTCAATTGCTCATTTTCTATTAAGTCATCTTCTACAGACAATGCTCCAATAATGTTTTCAAATAAATTAGCTGTATCAATGCTTGTTTGATTAGCTTTCTCCATATTGCGGATAATTCTATTACGAAGCGAGCGATACAAATAAAAACGAATTGAGTCTGTGTCGCTCAGATTTGAACGAGTTTGCCAAAGATGAAGAAAAAGGTCTTGAATGCTATCTCGGATAAGCTGGCGATCTGAGGTTACTCTGTAGCCATAACTTAGTAAATCATCGATATATAATTCATAAAGTTTCTCAAAAGCTGATTTATCGCCACTTTTGAAGGCTTTCCATAGTTCTATATTTTTATTTCCAGCATGCAAAGACTTGGAATATTGGTTTATCGTAAAATTAGATATTATTTATGATGCTTTGCATTTTATCAAAAAAAACTCTTCATTTATCGAAGTATTACTTTCCAAAAAGATTTTCTCATCAGACTTGCTTTTCTTTTCCCCATTTATAAACCACCTTACCATTAACATCGTGATGATAAAATGAAATATTACTTTTATTTCCATTTCGTTTTACATCTACAGACATAAAGCCTCCTTTTACCAAATGAAACCGGTGATAGGCTTTATTCTCCCCGGGCGTACCTCCTGCATGTTCGTCGCTTGCGGCTCCAATACTGAATTCATTTAGCCCTGTTTCCGGATGCACCGAATGGTATTGCCAATGGCGATCGCCACATATCACAAAAAAATTATCTGGCACATTATCTTTCAACCAATTCCGTAGCTCGTCGCCTTCCTGTTTAAAACCGATATTGCTGTGATTGTCATTTTTTTGTACACGATCGGGTCCAACTAGTGGAGTTGGACTCACCAGAACTTTCCAAGTGGCGGTACTTTCTTTTACTGTTTTTTTAAACCAAGCTTTTTGTTCTTCTCCCCAAATAGTTTTTTCTGGCCCATCTGCTAGGTCATTTGGCGAGCGAAAATCTCTTCCGTCAGTTAGCCAAATTTGAAGATCTTTGCCCCATCTAAAAGTTCGGTAGCTTAAACCATCTGAAATGGGGGCTTGTTGGCGAAAAATATTTTGGCCTTCTGCAAACGTAAATTCTCCCATTACACTCCCTGGAGTAGAATCGTTATCTAGCGTGTCATGGTCGTCTTTAAGCCAATAGCTGTTTACATTTCTATTGAATTCCATTAAACGAGGTAAACTAAACATCCGTTCCCAATGATAGCGAGCTAATCGAACATTGTATGCTCTTGGCATGTCGTTGTCATAATAGACCAAATCGCCTGTTAGACAAGCAAAGTTGGGCTTTAAGGCTAACATAGAAGGATAAATGTCGTGACCGTCTGGATGCCCACGGTCGGGATAGCCCTGGCAAGTCATTAAGCAAAATCGTATGTCAGAAATAGTTGTTGGAAGTGGGGCAGTTTGAAATTTGCCTTTAAATTTTAAAGGGTTTGATTTACTTTTTTCGGCTGTAACTTCACTTTCGTAAAAATAGGTAGCGTTTGGTTTTAAACTTTTTAAGTGAAAATGATGAATAAAATCTGTTTTTTCTGAAACCCCCACCCAAGAGCTTTGTACTGCTTTTTTCAATGATTCTTCCGTTCCATAACGAATTCTTACAAAACCAGAAACTCCCGGACATGCCCCTTCTAAATCTTCAACGGGTACTTTAACTTCCGGCAATTCATTGTTTTTATAGTCTGAAGTACGACCTGGAATTACCAATCCCTTGTCATTTCTTTCTATATTAGCCGTTACTCTTGTCCAAACTATTGCAGTAGAATCAGTGACTTCGCCTACTCGAGTTCCCATGGCTTGAAATACATTTTTTTCCTCTTCATTTGAAATCCAGGATGGAAGAGATAAAGTAGCAATAGCCAATGCAGCAGATTCCTTTACGAATTTTCTGCGGGTTTTATTTTCTGATTTCATTTATATTCTTTCATTTAACGTTTTTTACTCCTGCTTTTTTAGCCCAATCTTCATACTCAAGTTTCATTGTCTTTACCTTTTCAACAGATTCTTTTGCTAAATTCTTAGTCTCTGTTGGGTCATTTGCCAAATTGTAAAGTTCCCAATCTGTATCTTCCAATTCTTTTACTATTTTCCAGTTGCCTTTTCTCATGGCTTTATTGCCAAAGTGTTCCCAAAAAATAGTTCTTTCACTAGTCTTTTTTCCGTTCCATAAAAAACTAAGGCTTTTCCCATCAGTCTCAATAGATTTAGCTTGAGCTATTTCCAAACTAGTTGGCAAAAGATCTATTACATGGCTTGGGGCATCAATATACCCTTTTTTGGGTTTAATTTTTGCGGGCCAATGCATAATACATGGGCTGATAATGCCTCCTTCGTGCGTGTTTTTTTTATACAATTTGAAAGGTGTGTTGGAGACATTCGCCCAGGGGTAATCATAGGTGCCGTAAGAGCCTCTTTCACCAATCTTCTTGCCAGGTTCGCCTAATTTTCTATCATCTACATTTTCTGCACAGCCTCCATTGTCTGATAAAAAGACTATAAAAGTGTTCTCTAATTGCTTAGTTTCCTCTAAATTTTTTATCAGTCTACCGATGTTCCTGTCCATTCTATCAATCATAGCCGCATAAACAGCCATTTTTCTTGCCCATAATGCTTTGTCTTTTACCACATTCCAATCCTGAATATCCACTGGACGATTCGTTAAAATATATCTTTCATCAATTAAGCCTAGCTTTTTCATTTTATCAAAACGATTCTGACGAGTTACATCCCAACCCTGTATATAAAACTTCTCATATTTTGCAATATCTTTTTCGTAGGCATGTAAAGGGAAATGAGGGGCTGTATAGGCCAAATATAAGAAGAATGGGTCGGTCTTTTTTTCGGATTGATTGATAAATTCAATAGCCTTGTCAGTAAAGGCGTCTGTTGCATAAAAACCGTTTTTGGGTAAAGTAAATTCTTTATCATTCAAAACCATATATCGTTTTCTTTTTTCTGGTAAAACCTCAAAAAAACTGGATGCCCCTGAAATTAATCCAAAATAATTGTCGAACCCTCTTTTTAGTGGCCAATGCTCTTGGCTTTCGCCCACGTGCCATTTACCTGTCATATAGGTATGGTATCCAGCAGATTGTAATCTTTCCGCAACGGTTGGTACATTTGTATCTAGATACCCTTGATAAGGCCCTTTTGCCACTTTATCATCTTCAAAAGATACCATTCCACCCATTCCAGCTGCATGTGGATATTTACCGGTAAGCAATGCGGCTCTTGTGGGACAGCAACGAGCGGCATTATAAAAAGTCCTGAGTTTTATACCATTATCTGCCAATTTATCGAGATTAGGTGTACTTACTTCTCCCCCATAACAACCAATATCCGAAAAACCCATATCATCGGCCATTATTATGATGATGTTTGGCCGTGATTGACCTGTTGATGTATAAGTAGGTTTTTTAGCTTTTGGAAAATCCGCTCCCAAACACAAAACCATTACTAAGAGAATTAGTAAATTTCTTTTCATTTCATTATTTTTTTAAAATATACGATAAAGTAAATTGATGTACCTCTGGCATAGCCAATTCATAAGCCTTTTGGCTCAATTGTTTCATTTGTTCTTGAAATTCCTTTTCTCTTGATTTAATCAAAACATATTTCTCAAATTGCCCTTTGTAGTAGGATGCATTGGAAAGGTTCTGAAATCTTTCTACAAATCTTTTGTCTAAATAGACCTTTACTGCGGATAAGTTTTCATTCCTTCCAAGTTCATTTAAGTGATTTATTTCAACCCATTTAATGGTTCTTAAATTGGCTTCTGCTTGCCAAAGATTTACTAATATTTTATTAATTGCTACTGCTTGTCGATATTGCGGTGTGCTAGAATAATTGGCTAAATTAATTCCAGATTTTAACTGCTTCGCACTGAAAGCACTAATGATAGAGGTATCGATTTTTAATTGATAATTCCCTGCCTTTAAACCATGTATTTTCAATTCTTGTACGTTAAATTCCTGTACAAATGGGACTAAATCTAAGGCTTGTTTTTGGTTTTCATTTATTGGAAATGGCAAGGCATTTTCTTTAACAGTAAAGCTCAAAGATTTTCTACTTTTAAGGATATTCTCAATTACGCAATTTATTTTAGCTGATTGTGACTTTAAAGCATTTTTAGATATTTCAATTTTGCTTACATATTGTGGCGACTTTATTGCTTTCAAAAATTGGTAGGCCATAATCAAGTGTCCAGGAGCAGCAGGATGCACTCTGTCGGGACCAATTATAGTAGCAGAGGGGTCTTTTACTTGTAATTTATTGTTGATATCATTTAAAATTGTCCAATAATCTACCGAAGGTAATTTGTACTTTTTAGACAATAATTCTCCAAATTCTGCACACTGTTTTAAGACATCATTTACGCCTAAGTTATTTGGAGTTATCGAAACTGCCGTTTGATCATAAATGGTGGGCTTCTGCATTATTACCTTTATGCCTTTTGAAAGAAAAACTCTTATGATGCTGTCGAGATTGACTTTATAGACTTCCAAAGATAATTCTCTTTTTTTTAGTGTGTCTACATCGAATGTTGGAGCAATTCCGTAAAGTCTACGGTTCACATCATTCATTCCAATCATTATTACTGCATGAGTAGGCTCATGAATTAATATATCGGAATCCATTCGCCTTAAAATACCTGCTGTTACGTCTCCCGAAATTCCACAATTAAAAAAAGTAATAGGTTGTTCGGGAAAACGAGTGACATAATACTGGAAAATATTATGATAAAAAGCACCATTATTTGTGATGCTATTTCCTACAAATACCACTCTGTCGCCTTTCTGAAAATAGGGTGTTTGCGCATAACTAAAATTGGCTATTAACAAAAAAAACAGGAAGAAATGAATTGTTTTTTTCATACTAAATATATAGTAAATTACAAATTTAATGTAACGCTTTTTCCAGCATATACACCTTGTGGTAAATCTACTATCACCATTGTTTCCTTATTTTTTTGATTCGGTATACAAACAAAATTCTTGCCTTTAGAAAAATAGAGTCCTGGTAGTGTGACTACAATTTTTCCTAAATTTCTAGATGGATCGTCCACTGAAAGTATTTTTAATTTGTTGCCTTCCATTTTTAACATGGCCATTCCTTGACTTTCCATCTTAAATTTTTGGTCTTTTGCTATTTCTATTTCTCCAGATTTATAAAAGGCAAATTGTATCATTTCTAAATTGTTATGCTTCACCGCTTGCAAGTCAGGTGTATTCGATAAAATTTCAACGGAACGATTGTTAATACTTGTTTCTTTAAGCTCTTGGACTGTTACATCCGGTACTATTATATAAGAGTAGGTAGGACTTTTTTCCATCTTTCTTTTCCCGTGAATATCAGTCTCATTTATTTTATCCCCATGATTAAACCACAACTTAAAAACCTCCTCGCTCACCAATTCCTTACTTATATTTTTTTGATCTGTTATGTCAGACCATCGACCCGTTTCGGTTTTGTTTGATATATTGATAGTACTTGGTTCTGGAAAAATATAGCCAATTTTATCTTGGTGGACCCATTTTACATTTTCTGAAACTCTATTGCCTTTTTCCAGAATATTCTGCTTGCCATCTTGCATCATATACACTTCACTTTTCAATAAAACTTGATTTATAGTGGTTACAATTGGCAAATTCTTTTTTGGTTTTATTCCCGCTCCCAAACAAACATATTCCTTGTCAAAAAAGAACCAAGACTTTTTAGCCTCCAGCATATCATGAGGGCTTCTGAAATCAAAAGCCACAGCGCCGTATAAATCATCTGTAACAGCACCTACAAAGCCCGTAAGTCCCTCTTTCTGAATTTCAGTAGGGCCTGGCAGGTTTGGCTTTTGCATCGTGGTTGTTCCAGCGATTTTTTGCCAATCATATACAGCCCATATATTGTGGTATTCATCCCCTTTTAAAACTAAATAATTGGTGCCATCCGCTCTATGATGGGTCGTTTTTCCCGGTCCATTGTAGGGAACTTCCATATTATGGTTTCTTGTTGAAAACATTCGAACACTCGTATAAAAATTAGGTCTTTGAAATACGAAATGCTCAGTTTGCCAAAAGAATTTAGCGAAGGATTGTGATGGTTTTGCTATACCTTTTCTAAGTTTGATAATCTCTTCTAATTCTTTTTTTCTATAGTCAGTACTGACCAAAAGTCTTTCCACTTCAAGAGTTCCTTTAGGTTGAAAGCTAGATTTATTGGAAATATCTCGATTTTTTACACTTACATCTTCATAAATTCCATACGCCAATTGTTTATATATGCCATCCAAATAATAATCAACCAACATCTGTATTTTTTCTTTTGAAAACTGATATTTTGTTCCTGCCACATAAAAAGACCACTCTCCATAAGCATTGGCAAATTTGCCATAGCCATACGAATTTGTATTGTTTACCCTATCGGGTCTATGATGAAAACTAAAGTCGTGTTGTATGCCTCTTTCTCCTGTTGAAAACTTCATTTCGGCTTCAATTATCTTAATGATTTGTTTAAATTCATCATCTTTTCCCAAAAACAATAAGTTTTTAGCCAAAATACCTGCAATCACAATTCTATCTCCACTTGGGCGTGCACCAGAAGCACTCATATTTGCCCGGCCAATCATCGGTTGGGCTTTTTCGACTAATTCTTTGGGTAGTTCATCCGCTATCGCCAACATAAGGTTCATTAGATTAGTGGGTGTTGTAATTTGATTGTCATGCCAATTATCACCCACAAAATCATTTTTTACCCAAAACTCTAAACCACTAATAATGGCATCCTTTACTTTCTTACTTTTATAAAAAGCAGAAGATTCGCTTTTATACGCTCGAGCCAAATAAGCCAAATCACTTGTGTGTCTTCCATGTGGAAAACTGGCGGTATTACTAAGGTCGCTATAGTTAATGTCTTGAAAGCTACCTTCTTCTTTCATTTTAGAAATAATAGTCTCTACTTGTTTATCTAAGGTAGTATTACTTAACAATTCGTCAATTATGCGACTTTTGATTATTAACAAATCGTTGGACTGGCCAAATATTGTGGCAATTGTAATAGAAAAAAGGAAAAAAAAAGATACTGTTTTTTTCATGATATTATTTTTAAAATAGCATACTTATAAATGAAGAAAAGATTTTATGCCCCTTTAATTTTTTGATATCGCAATAAGGCCTCTAAATAATAATAATCTGCATATACCAAAGGAACATCAATTTCAGAATTACCTGGTTTATGGCCTGTGCTGTGTTTTAAAATAAAATGATTATTTTCGCCAAGCTTCGCTTTAAATGCTGGGCTAGCTAAAGTTTCGAGCATTGTTGTGGCTTGTTTTATGTAATTAAGTTTCTCATTTCCTTTGGTGTATCCACTTAATTCAAACAAGGCCGAAGCCGCAATAGCACCTGCTGAAGCATCTCTTTCTTCGCCTGGTTTAGAATAATCCCAAAAAGGAATTTTGTCGGCCGGTAGGTTTGGGTTATTTAATATAAATTTAGCAATATTTCGAGCTTGATTTAAATATTTAGGATCTTTGGTTGCACGGTACATTACCACATAGCCATATAAACCCCAAGCTTGTCCTCTTGACCATGCTGATTCATCGGCGGCTCCTTGATGTGTTTTTTTGGCTAATACTTCTCCATTTTCTCCATAACAAATCACATGATAACTGCTATAATCTGGCCTGTAATGATGTTTTATTGTATTATCAGCATGTGTTACACATAGCTTATAAAAGTTCTTATTACCAGATTCTTTGGCCGCCCAAAAAAGGAATTCCAAATTCATCATATTGTCTATAATCACGGGATAAGTGTATACTTTATCAAACTTTTCCCAGGACTTTATTAAGCCAACTGATGGATTAAATCTAGTGGCTAAAGATTTTGCACCGGTTAACATGATATTTTTATACTGTTCATTTTTTGTCAATCTATAGCCATTGCCAAATGGGCAATAAAGCATAAAACCTAAATCGTGCGTTTTGGTATTAAATTGCTCCTTTTCAACCGCCATAGTCCATTTATCTGCGGCTGCTTTCCATTTTGGATCTTGAGTTTGTTCAAAAATATACCATAAAGAACCTCCAAAAAAGCCACTGCACCACCAATCAGAAGTTTTATTATTTGGACTGCCATCGGGTTTTGTTGACTGTGGGAATTTGGAAAGATCAGGATGAGCCGCTAACATACCTTCGTATTGTTTAGCAGCAAATTCAAATTCCTTTTTAACATTGATTTGGGCAAAAATGGAATTTGAAATTATTAGTAATACGGTTAATTTAAAGAGCTTCATTTTATATATTTTAAGGTGATTTTTAATATTCAAATATATGGATAATAAATTTAATCTTTTAGTTTTTAATAAACTGTAGTTTTTCTGTTTCTATTAAAAAAAGTTTAAAATTCAATGATTTGTTTATGTTTAATTTGATTGTTAAACCTTCCTAAGAATTTAGAATTTATTTTTATATAAATAGATGATTTTGTTTAAAAAAATATAACTAGAAATTTAATTCTAAAGACAATAAAATAATTTTTTACCCCAAAAAGAATTGAGAAAATGGAGGATAATAAAGGTAGTATTTCTTACAAAAAAGTCCTTCCCATTGTATTAAACAATATTTTAACTAAATGAAAAAAAACGATAATTTAAGGAATAGGATTATCAATCAAGTGCTTTTTGCCAAGGTACGCTTCCACCCTTTTGAATGTGTTCCATCATTAAACTTAATAATCTATTGTGCACTATTTTATTGGCTTCTTTAAGATTATTTCTTTCTAGTGGATCATCCCCCAAATTATATAATTCATAAGGCTGATATGGCGTATTTTGTAATAATTTCCAATTTCCATCCACCACGGCTTGGATAGTTTGTCCACCGTAAAGCATATTGCCTTCTCTTCTTGAAAAGAAAATAGTTCTCTCTGGTAATTTTGGTCTTGTCATATGTAGAATGGGAAGCAGACTTAAACCATCAAAATTAGGTTGACTTTTATTGCCTATTACCTCGCAAATTGTTGGAAATATATCCATAGTTAAAGCTTTTTGGTCACTGTATCTACCTGCTGGAATATTGTTTTCCCAAACAAAAAAAGCAGGGATCTTTAGACCACCTTCATACATACTGCCCTTTCCATCTCTAATATTACCATTATTTGCTCCATCTTCTAATTTGCCGCCATTATCACTTAAGAAAATAATTAAAGAATTTTCATATTTTCCTGTCTGTTTTAATGTTTCAATTACTTTTCCTATGCCATCGTCTAAATGTTCTATGGAAGCCACTAGTTTGGCCCTCGTATCAGATATGCCTTGTTCTCTTTGTTTGATTTTCATTAACCATTCTGCCGGTGGCTGAATGGGAGCATGAGGAGCATTATAGGCTAAATATAAGAAAAAGGGGGTCTTCGCATTTTTTTGTGTTTTAATATAATCGCTAGCACTATCAGTGAAAAAACGGGGAGGAGATAAATCCAAAAGGACATGCTACCGATTTT
>JANNWE010000242.1:0-4112 GCA_031414675.1 Cytophagaceae bacterium | reverse complement strand
TTGAAATTAAAACCAATCCACCCAACAAAAAGAATCCTACACCGGCCTGAATAAATCCACCATAAACTCCAATAAAAAAGAAGGTTACAAATGTCTTTAGATTTTTGTTTTCCGCTTTGCTCGTTTTATCCTCAATTAGCCAGCGTTCAGGTTTAAATAATAAAATAAAAAGCATAAAAACCATTAAACCACCAAGCGTATAATTCATAGTTTGCTCGTCAATATCAATAGCTATTTTTGATCCCAAAATAGAACCCAAAACGGATGGTATTATTAACCAAGTGGCGTCTTTAAAAATATCTGGTTTATCTTTTGCTATTTTTGAAGTGGCTACCAGTGATTGCAATAAAACGCCAACTCTGTTGCTTCCATTGGCCATAGAGGGGGAAAGACCACAAACAAAAACGAAGACTGGTAATGTAATAAGTGATCCACTTCCTGTTAAAGTATTTATTATACCAGTGAGAGTACCCACAACTACAAAGATTAGAAACTCCCAAAAATTAATATCAATTGTAAATATGCTTTCCATTAAAAGATTTCCTAGTTTATATTATTTTTCACATTTTCAGTGGCAGTCTAGCTTTGATTTATATTTTTTAAAAGCCTAATATTATAAGTTGTTATTTGAATTAAAAACTTTAATTTAATAATCAACAAGTTAGATAAAACATTTTTAAATGTATAAACCCTTATCTAAAAAATTAATGCTACTATTGTTTCAATCTATAACTTAATGTAAGATTAATTTGTCTTGGCTTAGCTTGTCGATCGCTTTCGGTGTAAAATCCAGTACCTTGAGTAATTGTACGCATCCACCTTGAATTAAAAATGTCTAGAACAGTAAAGTTTATTGCCCCTTTCTTGTTCCAAATGTCCTTTTTTATGGAGTAATCGAAAAAATAAATGGGTTCACGACTTCCTTGTGCTGTTTTTTGTGCTGCCTCATAGTTAAATCTTAATTGCATATCCCAGCCTTTTGGTAGGGTAAACCTCGAAGTCTGTCTTAAAAACCAAGTGGTGGTTTCTGCCACAAACTGTTCGTCGATATTACTTCCATCAATATTTGCCTTAAACAAATTAAAATTAAAGTCCAGTTTCCACCATTTCACGATTTTATAATTTGCTGTTAAATCTAAGCCATATGCTATTTCTCCATTTAAATTTTCAGGGAGTGAAGTAGAAAAACCTTGGCTATTAACTCTTCGAATTCCGGAAATAAGATCTTGTGTATTTCTATAATACACGGAAGAGGTCACTGCCCCTTTTTCAAAATTCTTTAAATAACCCATTTCCATTACATCGCTATATTCAGGATTAAGATTTGGGTTGCCAGAAAAGAAATTCCTGTTGTCAGATAGTGTCATAAACGGGCTTAAGTCATTATAAACCGGTCTTTTTATTCTTCTACTATAACTAAGTTGCAACGAATTGTTTTCATTAAGAGCATAGCTCATGTGAGCACTTGGAAATAAATTTCCATATTTTCTTGGATTAACTTCCTTAGTTTTTATTAAAGTAGTACTCACATCCGTCCATTCAGACCTTAGACCAATTTGATATCCAATTTTCTTCGATTTGTTAGCAATTATTCCGTAGGCCGCACTAATATTTTCATCATATATAAAATAGTTATCAAGCCAAGAAATGGGTACTTCTTTTCCTTCTTTTATGTCATTTACAATAAAATCATTCACCATATTTCTTAATGAAGTTCTCGCTCCAAACTCCATTTTTCCGTCTTTTGCAAATGGTTGTACATAATCTAATTGGAATAGGTATTGTTTCTCCAATTCATCATTAACTGAAGTTTGAATAAATGTATTTTTAGTGTCAATATTTCCGTTAGGTAGTTTACCATTTTGTGTAAAAGTTTGGTCTGAGTTTTCAAAATGATCTAAAAATCTAAATTGAGCATTTAATTCCTGGCCTTTTCTATTAAATGTTTTTTTATAACTCAAAACATATTCAGAAAGAGGTTCACTTTCTACCTCGTTTTGAATTCTAGAAATTTCGCCTATTGGTGTATTTAAAGTATTTAGAAAATCATTATACGTATTTAATGAATATCGAATACCTCCTGCTCTACTGTAAAAATAGGAGGCAGTTAATATGCTTTTTTCGGAAAAATAGTAATCTAATCCACCCCGAATATTATTATCGAAGCCTGAGACATCTCCTTCATTTTTTTGTTTTAAAATTTTTAGGGTATCAGAGGCCCTCACTTCCTGATAGGTATCCCCTTGATATGGATTCCATCTATAGGCTAATCCATAATTTATGAAAAAATTTACTTTTCGGTGTCTGTAATTTACGTTTGCTGCAAAACCATAGTTGTCAGGAACACCAGTAATTACTTCGAAGGTGCCATTAAAGCCTTGTTTCGAATCTTTTTTTAAAATTATATTGATGATTCCAGCCTGGCCTTCCGCTTCATATCTTGCTGAAGGGTTGGTTATTATTTCTACCTTTTCTATCATACTCGCCTGCAATTGGCGTAATCCTGCACCTCCCTTGAAAGATACCATTCCAGATGGTTTTCCATCAATTAATATTCTTACTTCGCTACTACCTCTAAGTTTAATTCCACCATCAGGATCAACTGTAACAGACGGAATATTCATTAATACATCAGAAGCAGTTCCACCCGCGTTGGCTAGGTCTTTTCCTACATTAAATACACGCTTATCTAAATTAAGCTCCATTGAGCTTTTTTCTCCTTGAACAACTAGTTCAGAAAGATTCAAATCTGAAGCAGCCATTGAAATTTCACCTAGATTTAGGAGGTTTTCTTTTATTTCAAAAACAGTAGTTTTGAATGAAGTATATCCAATAGACTCAAAGTCAAGGTAATACGAGCCTATTTTTAAGTTAAAGCTAAATTCACCTGAGGCTGAACTAATATTCCCTACTACAAGCTTATTGCTTGGAGACGACATTACTTTAACACTTATAAAACTTAAAGGGGCTTTGGTGGTTTTATCAATTACTTTACCTTGTAATTTGTTTTGACTAAATGCCAGATTTGAAATAAAAAAAGAGAAAAAAAATAGTCCAATTTTGGTTTGACTAGCTAGCATAATTTAGGATTAAATCGGTTTTCGCTACAAATATAGAGGAAACTATTTTTTATTATGGAATTGCAAAAAAGGATTGACCTAGTTTTAGACCAAATGCCTCATAATTTAGACCAACTAAAGTTTATTGTATTATTTTGAATCAAACCATTACTTAAAATAACTGGAAGCTTTAAACACTTTTCCTCCATCATCCTGAGCAGTGACAGAATAGCTGAAACCAGGATTTATTGAATATGCACCAAATTCACCGGCTTTATTTATGGCTATAAATCCTACTTGAAAATCTTTGGCTTTAACTGGGTTTATTTTAATAAGCCTTTCAACAGCAATTTTACATGCCTCTTCAGGTGATTTTCCCATTCTCATCATTTCTACTACCAAGTGTGTTCCTGCTATCCTGATTACCTCTTCTCCTTGCCCTGATGAAGTTGCAGCACCTATTTCATTATCAACAAAAAGTCCTGCACCTATAATAGGAGAATCCCCTAATCGACCATGCATTTTGAATCCCATACCAGATGTGGTGCATGCACCAGAAAGATTCCCGGCAAAATCCAAAGCAATAGTCCCCATAGTGTCATGATTAAAACTACCATCCTCCAGAAAATTGGGTGCGAATGGCCCATGCCCAGTTTTTTTGCCTTGGGTTTGCTCAATATTTATAGTTGGTTTATATTCAGAGGTTTTAAGCCAATTTTTATACGATTTTTCTGCATCTGATGACAGTTTTTCAGGCTCTTTTTTGAATCCATTTGCCAATGCAAATTTTAAAGCACCTTCGCCCACTAAAAATACGTGTGGCGTTAGTTCCATTACTTTTCTAGCTACAGAAATAGGATTTTTTATGTGTTGAAGATAAGCAACAGCTCCGCAGTTTGCGTTTTCGTCCATTATGCATGCATCTAAAGTTACTTTTCCATCTCTATCAGGGTTTCCGCCTAAACCTACGCAGCAATTTATGGTATTTTCTATTGAATTGGCGGCTTTTTCAACTGCATCTATTGCTTTTCCGCTTTGGTTTTTTAAAATTTT
>JANNWE010000241.1:0-3090 GCA_031414675.1 Cytophagaceae bacterium | reverse complement strand
TGGCCTTTAGACATTGACCAAAAAAAAGCTGCCAAAAATCCAAGTGCAATTAACAAGCTTATGCCTATCATAAAGAAAATAATATCCATGATTTGAAAGATATTTGATACTCTTAATTGCAGCAAAATTGTTGGTTTTTCCAAGCCCCTCTTATGACTATTGTCAATGAATTGGGTGTGATTAGTCCTAAAAAAAACTGACGTTTGTCAGTTTTTATAATAGAAATTGTTTTCGCTAAAAGGATTATTTGTGATTGTAATTCCATAATTTGTTATGAAATCAATCTCCTTCAAATTTTGATCGATAGAAGATTAAAGTAACTATTTGCATTAAATTAGTTTAAACAGATTTTTTTAGTATCGGTTTGTTCTAAATATAGTACTGCTATTACTTTTTTGCCTATTAAAACTTGTTGAATATAAAATGAATCTTCAAGTCGGCCTTTGCTTATATTTTTAGGTAGAATTTATAAATAAATCTTAATCCCCGCTTTTTCCAAATATTTCAACGCCAATTAAATTTTAAAACTTAAAGCTTCTCATTCCCACTTTCATCATTTGGTCATTTTGGTTTATTACTTGATAAAACTCGTTCGTGAGACCATTTTTCTCAGCGTTTTTCCAAATATTTCTTGAAATTAGTGCTTTTAAATGCGTTTTTATAAACTCTTTGGATAACTGAAAGTCTTTTGCCGAAAACACAATCTTATTTTTTATCGCTTCGCTATTAAAATTTTTCAAAATTTGTTCGTTTATTTCAAAAGAATTTAAGAAGAAAGGAAATCCTTGTTTTAAAAAAACTGACTTGTTATCAAGAGCATATTTTAAAGCAAAATCTCTGAAAATGTTTTTTGCAAATAGATCTATTAAATATGGAGTAAAGTATGTGGTGTCTTGAGCAACAAAAACATCTGGGGTAATTCCTCCACCGCCATAAACAACCCTTCCTGCTCTAGTTTTAAACTTCGTTTTCCCCTTAGTTTTTATACTATCTTGTACATAAAGCTCTTTGTTTTTGTGCCTATTACTAAGGTCTTCCATATATTCTTCTTGATGACCCAACAAATACGGTTTTTGAATACTCCTTCCGCTTGGAATATAATATCTTGAAATAGTTAACCTTAATTCGGAACCGTCCGACAAGGCTATTGGGGCTTGAACAAGGCCCTTTCCAAAAGTCCGGCGACCTACAATAGTGGCTCTATCATAATCTTGCAAGGCTCCAGAAACAATTTCTGATGCAGAAGCACTACCTTCGTCTACTAAAACAACAATTTCCCCTTTTTCAAAAATTCCGTCTTTGCTTGCCTTGACTTCGTAATTATTGGATTTGTCTTTGCCTTTAGTATAAACTATTACACCGTTTCCATCTACAAGCTCATCAACCATGTCTGTGGCTCTGTCCATGTATCCTCCTGGATTTCCTCTTAAATCTAAAACCATTTGTGTCATTCCTTCAGACTTTAGATTTGCCAAGTGAGCCTTAAATTCGTCGAATGTTGTTTCAGCAAATCGATTTACTTTAATGTACCCCGTTTTATTGTCTGACATTAAATAAGCGGCATCAATCGAAAAGGTTGGAATTTTATCCCGTTTCACATTAAAAATTAGAGGTTTAGCATATCCTTTCCTTTTTATTAATAATTTAACCATAGAGTTTCTAGGTCCCCTAAGATTACTAAATACCAAATTTGAACTTAGCTTTTTACCCGTAAGACTTGTGCTGTCAGCTTTTAATATGATGTCACCCGTCAAAATTCCGATTGATTCTGATGGTCCACCAACTAATGGAGAAACCACAAAAAGAGAATCATTAAAAATATTAAATTCTACACCAATTCCATCAAATCCTGCTTGTAATTCCGACTTGGCTAATTCAGCATCTTGTGGAGGTAAATAGCCCGTATGCGGATCAAGTTTTTCCAACATTTTTTCAATTCCATAATCTGCCAACGAATCAATGTTGACATCATCAACATAACTTTGGTCTATATGCATTAAAATTTCTTTAAATTTTGAGTTTAATTCTGCCTTGTTAGACCTTCCTGTAGAATTTCCAAAAAATATTGACCCAATTATTAGACCAATAGCTAAGGAAACCGCTGCCACGATGGGCAAATTAATGGTTTTCTTGTCGTTTAAATAACTCATTTAATAGATTATGCCATGCTTTTTTTAATAAAACGCAATATAAATAAACAATTGTTTAAAAATTATTAATAAAAAACGTTTAACAAAGTAACGCAAAACATGCCGCCTATCGTTCTGTTTTGATTTATTTAACATTATTTTTATTCTATAAATATTTTATTTTTGTAAAATCATGGGGAAAGTGTTCTAATTTTCAATTGTTTAAACTTTTATTCGTTTTATTTACATTTTTTTGAACTTTGTTAATATTACCACAAAATAGCTTTGAAGACTCTCTCCTTTTTTTTGTTTTTTATGAGCTATTTGTCCAGCTCATTGGCTCAAATATCTTATAAAACCAGATATAAAACTGCACTTTTTGCTGAGCTTTTGGGCATTAGTCCATTTAGCTCCTTAAATTTAGAATTTTGTCCAATCAAAAATGATAAATCCTTTTTTACAATAAGGGCTGGCTCAGGATATCTCCCTGGCTCAAAAAAACCAAATGTTGATGGAAAAAAAGACAATGGAATATCAATTCCGCTTGGAATTTCATATAATTTTATTCTAAACAATCTCAAAAAACGGTTTAAGTATCGTATTTCCATGCGATGCAACCCTCGCCCACCACGTATTTCAGTTGAGACGTTTGGAGAAATTGGACTGGGCCATACCTACATTTTTACGAATGTCACAGGCTATAAACAATATACATTCGGAATTATTGGCATTAGAAACCAAATTGCTTTTGGAAGTGAATACAAAAAGCATGTGCTGTTTTTAAAAACACAATTTAATCCTTTTTATCATAATAATACGTTTATTCTGTTTCCTTCCTCAGGATCTGTTTCTGGGTTTGGGGCGAGTTTAGGATTCTCAATAAAGTAATATTGGTCTCTCTCAATCGTTAAATTAAAAATATTTTTTGGGCTGAAAAAATAGTCTTTATATTATCTTTTTA
>JANNWE010000240.1:0-1616 GCA_031414675.1 Cytophagaceae bacterium | reverse complement strand
ATAGCCTGAAGTGCATGTCCTATTAAAAATTAAAAAGCGATTCTTGAAATGAATCGCTTTTTTTATGATGTTTTTTTTAATCTCTTTTTCCGAAAAATCTTTTAGGTTTTCTATTATCTGAGGAAGTTCTATTTTCTCCATTTTGCTGTGGCCTTCCTCCTGAATTCTGAGCTTGGGGTTTTCTGAAATTAGGATTTGGTTTCCTTTGTTCTTGCTTTACTTGTGGAGTATCTTCTGCCTCGGTAGGTTCAAATCCTTTTATGATTTCACTTTTTAGCGTTTGACTTAAAAGTTTTTGAATAGCTTTCAAGTAATCCATTTCATCCATGCTTACCAATGAAATTGCATCCCCTCCGGCACCTGCCCTACCTGTTCGGCCAATTCTGTGCACATAATCTTCTGGTACGTTTGGAAGCTCAAAATTAATAACATAAGGTAACAGTGGAATATCTAAGCCTCTTGCCGCGATGTCTGTGGCAACTAAAACTTTAATATCGCCTGATTTGAAATTACTAAGAGCTTTAGTGCGCGCATTTTGGGTTTTATTTCCATGAATTGCCGCTGAACTTATACCACTTTTATCTAACCTTTCGCTTAGTTTGTTTGCACCATGTTTTGTTCTAGTAAAAATCAATACTTGTTGCCAATCCCCATCTTTAATTAACTTTACTAGCAAATTTGGTTTTTGGCTTTTATCTACGCGAATTATTTTATGTGTAACTTTCTCAGCCGTGATAACTTCTGGTGTGACTTCTACTAGCTCAGGATCATGTAATATTCCACTTGCTAATTTTTTTATTTCCAAAGAGAAAGTGGCAGAAAAAAGTAAATTTTGCCTTCTCTCCGGCAAAATAGCTAAAATCCTTTTAATATCTTTCGCAAAGCCCATGTCTAGCATACGATCTGCCTCATCTAATACTAAAATTTCTACATTGGCTATAGACAATAGCCGCTGCTGATATAAATCTAGCAATCTTCCCGGCGTCGCAATCAATATATCAATTCCATTTTTTAAAGTGGCTACTTGAGGGGCCTGATTAACACCTCCAAAAATTACGGTAGACCTAATATCTAAAAATTCGCTATAGGCTCGTATATTATCTTGAATTTGAGCGGCTAATTCTCGAGTAGGAGTTAGAATCAAAGACCTGATATTTCTTCTACCTTGTCTTGGATTCTCTGAAAGTATTTGTAATATAGGTAATGTAAAGCCTGCTGTTTTTCCTGTCCCTGTTTGGGCAGATGCTAACAAATCGTGCCTTTTCAAAACTAAAGGGATTGCTTTTTGTTGAATGGGAGATGGCTCAGTATAGCCTTTTTTTTCTAAAGCTTTTAGTAAGCTTTCTGAAAGTCCTAGAGAAGTAAATGACATAAATTTGGTTTGTGAAATGTAATCCAAAAAGATGCCATTTCTATTTTTAAAACACAAAGGTAATCCTTTTTAAGGTCAAATTTTAATTTAGAGAGAAACTATAGAATTAGAGCCCTGAAAATTAACACTTTGACTTTAAATAGAGTGCCCTATATAAAAGAATACATTTATATTGGAATTAAGTTTAATCCCTATTTCTAGAAACATATTAAATAGATTTTTAAGAAAATTGAATAAATTTTGA
>JANNWE010000239.1:0-3262 GCA_031414675.1 Cytophagaceae bacterium | reverse complement strand
GGTACACCGTCTGAATGCCTTTATTAAGCATAACTCCGCCAGATGAAGCTGTCGAAACTGATTTTAATGTTTCTTCAAAAGGTTTATTATTTTCAATAACTAATAGTCCCGGATTAGTACAAAATTGTCCAACGCCCATTGTAACTGAATTCATATAAGCTTGTGCTAAAGATTCTCCTTTTTCAACTAGGGTTTTTGGCAATATAAATACAGGATTTATACTTCCCATTTCGGCATAAACAGGGATAGGTTCAGGCCTAGATGCAGCAGCATCAAAAATTGATTTTCCCCCCTTATATGATCCCGTAAAGCCGATTGCTTTTATAAGTGGGTGTTTAACAAGTCCTTGCCCAATGGTAATTCCATCATCAAAAACCAAAGAAAAGACTCCGTCTGGCATATCTGCTTTTTTAGCGGCGGAAAGAATGGCTTTGCCGACTAATTCAGAAGTACCTAAATGGGAAGGATGACCTTTAAAAACAACAGGACAGCCAGCCGCAAGTGCAGAAACAGTGTCACCACCAGCTACAGAAAATGCTAATGGAAAATTACTTGCCCCAAAAACCCCAACGGGGCCTAAAGACATTTCCATAGCTCTTAAATCTACTTTTGGTAAGGGTTGCCGCTCTGGTTGAGCAGTGTCGATTATTGCATTTACCCAAGAGCCTTCTTTTAGTAATTCAGCGAAAAGCCGCAATTGGCCTATGGTCCGGCCCCTTTCACCTATGGCTCTTCCTTGTGGTAAGCCACTTTCGGCAATATATCTTTCTATTAATACATCTCCAAGGGCTTCTATTTCCGTAGCTATGGTTTCTAAAAATAATGCTTTTTCATGCCCTGTTTTTTTTCTGTAAATGGCAAAAGCTGTATTAGCTTTTCTCACTGCCATGTCAAGTTCACTTTCAGTAGCCTTAAAAAATAAAGGACCTATTGGCTCGCCAGAAGCAGGATTGATAGCCTGTATTCCAACTGTTCCTTCAGAGGATTCACTAAATCCAATCAAATTTTTTCCTAGTACTTGCATTTATTCTACTGTGTTAATAAGTGTTCCTATATTTTCAATACTAATTTTTACTTCGTCTCCACTAATCATTGAGAAATCGTCCGGTGGTACAATTCCCGTTCCTGTCATTAAGAAACATCCATTGGGGAAACTGCATTCTCTTGTCAAATATTCTACTAATTCTGGCAATTCTCTTTTCATTTGATTCAATGACGTTTTTTGGGCAAAAACAGTTGATCCAGCTCTTAAAATTTCTAATTGAATTTCGGTATCTCTAGAAATTTGATTCTCAAATATAGTTAAGCATGGACCAATTGCCGCACTTTTATCGTAGGATTTTGCTTGAGGAAGATATAAAGGATTCTCTCCTTCAATATCTCTAGAACTTACATCATTTCCGATAGTGTAGGCAGCTATTTTATTATATTTATTTATAAAAAGAGTGAGTTCGGGCTCAGGGACATTCCAGTGTGAATCTTTACGAATTCTGATTTTTTCGAGATGACCTACCGTACGAGCAGCTGTAGCTTTAAAGAAAATTTCTGGCCTTTCAGCATCGTATACTCTATCATAAAAATCACCACCTCCCGCATCTTTTGACTCCTCCATGCGAGCTTTTTTACTTCTAAGATAGGTAACTCCAGACGCCCAAATTTCTTGAGAAGTTATTGGTGCCATTGGATGGTTAGTAAATTGCTCTAAAGAATTGTCAGATGGTATTTTTAAAATTTCATTTTGCAAAAAATCAAATAAGTTTTCTTGATTCACTAATTCATCCCAATCTGTTATGGAAGACAAATGATAGGCATTGTTATTTAAAATAATATTGCCTTTTGAGGTTTTAAATAATTTCATTTTCTATATTTTGCTGCAATTTAACAAAAAAAATATTTAACATATCAGAAACCCTTCCTACGTAGAAGTCGTTAAGTAAAAAAACACTAAATTTTTTTAAATGGATTTAAGCATTCATATACCTTTAGTAGATTTAAATGACCATATTATTGGATATGGAGAAAAGCTAGATGTCCATGTGCAAGGTTTGCTTCATCGGGCTTTTTCGATTATAGTTTTTAATAAACACCACCAACTTCTTATACATCAAAGGGCTTTGCATAAATATCATTCGGGAGGTTTATGGACGAATACCTGCTGTGGACACCCCAACGAGGCGGAAAGTATGGAATCAGCTGTTCATAGAAGATTAAAAGAAGAGATGGGATTCGATTGTGACTTAACTTATTCTTTTAAGTTTAATTATAAAGCTGTGTTTGAAAATGGCTTAACGGAGAATGAAATTGACCATGTTTACTTAGGACAATTTGATGGGGAATTTAAAGTAAATCCTGAAGAGGTTGCGAATTTTAGATGGATTGATTTACATGAACTAGAAACACAAATAGAAGATAATCCAGGGTTGTTTACTGTTTGGTTTAAAGAAATAATGAAGTACAAAGGGAATTTTGAAAACGAAAAAATCCTTGAATAGTATTTCAAGGATTTTTATCTATTGAATTTTAATCTATTAATTCTTCGGCACTCAGTACTTGATATAGATCATTTAAACTTATTCTTTCAATTAACGATTCTTCTAAATCGGAGATATTTTTAAGCTCTACTCCATATCTTTTATAAGAAGGCACCTCAATCAGTTTATCTACAGAATAGCCATTTCTAGAAATATCTGACATGGCTATTGAAAACTTGTCTTCTTGTTCAAAAAGTCCAATTTGATTAATTGGTTTTATAGGAGATGATTTTGTTTTTTCAGGGATAATAGCATCAAGACCTTTTCCAACTACTAAAGGTGCTATTTTTTCTGGAGCAATGTACATTTCTGGTTCTTCCTCTGCAGTATCGTCAAATCTAGCGGCAACGATGGTAACACGCACTTTGTCTTTTAAGGACCGATCTATGGCAAAACCATGCTTAAAAATTTTGGCTCTTGACTTAATTTGACTTTCTACAAAATCTGTTACTTTAGCTTGGTCAGACATTTTGATTTTATACTCTGGCAATTCATCAGAATAGGCAATCGAGACTAATATTCTCTTAGCACCTCTAATGTTATTGTTTTCAAGTAGTGGTGAATTTAATGCGGCTTCAATGGCTAAAGAAGCCCTATCTGGCCCAGATGCTTCTGCTGAGCCCATTACAGCATGCCCAGCATCTCCAAGTACTGTTTTTACATCTGCAAAGTCAAGATTTACAATACCAGGTCTGGTTATTAATTCAGCTATGCTTTTTACAGCATTTGCT
>JANNWE010000238.1:0-1787 GCA_031414675.1 Cytophagaceae bacterium | reverse complement strand
CTAAAACCTGGAGAATAACTCAATGTGTTGCTCATCCCTTTATTTAGATTTACTACGCTTGCTGTGCCGTTAAAATATCCAGCATCTGCACCAGAGGTTCTGTTTATATTTGATAATTTGAATAAATCTACCCACAATAATGACAAATTGGTTCCACGGCTTGCACAATAAACTTCTTGCAGTGTAGAAAATTGGGAAACGGTATACGTACTATTTAAAGAAGTACAATTGCTTCTTACTCTGCAATTATAAGCTTGGTTGGATTGTAAACCCGTTATTTGAAATGAAGGACTTGTCACAGCACTTGAAGCAATAATCCAAGTAGTGGCACTGGCTAATTTGTATTCTACTTGATAGGAAACAATTCCAGAAACCGCTGGCCAAGATAGGGCTGCAGTATTTGAACTAACCGTCCCAACAGTTAAGCTAGCAGGCGCAAGACATGGAGCTAAAGTTCTAAATGAACCAGTAGCATATGTCACACAACTATTTGTTTTTACCCTATAATTATAAAGTGTGTTTTGGCTTAAACCTACCAAAGACAGATTCGTATTGGTAACGCTTGAATCGTTTGACCAAACAGTAGCATTGTCGGGTTTGAAAGATACTAAATAGCTAGTTGCACCAGGAACGGCTGTCCAAGAAAGTGAAGCAGAATTTAATCCTATTGAAGTAGATTGTAGCGCCGAAGGAACTGGACAATTGTAAGTAACAGTTATGGTTTTAGTTACAATATCATGTCCATTATCTAATTCTAAATTGAATGTAATTTGACTATTTATTGGAGTATCTGGTAACAAAGAATAGGTAAATAGACCTCCAGCATTTTGAAATAAGGTCATATTAGCAATAGTTTGATTCGCGGATAGCGTAGAAACAAATGGACTGCTGCTTTTTATGGAAACACCATAGCTAGGATTTCTAAGACTAAAATTTTGAAGGTTAAAGTTGATACTCCCAGTTAATGCTGAAACCGTTGTTGGGGCTGAGGGTGTCAATTCCGCATACTTAGAAGCCAAACGAAGTATTTTTCTGTTCATTTGAAGGGTAGACTCGCAAAGGGGAATAATTCTGGTTTGAGCTGGATAAAAACCATCGGTTGAAGCACCAATTTCTGGCGTAAAACTGTAAATTTTACTTTTAGTTGTTTGTTCTCCATATTTCCAATCATCTCCGGTTCCGTTGGCAGTATAACTCACAGTTTGTGGAGCATTTCCATGTTTAAAGCTATTTTCAGCAGTTAGATATGCTCCCATTTGCTGAAAAAGGGTAAGTTCTGGATTAACATTGGTAGTTTGGTAACCATATGGATAAATAAGGTAATTTCCGGAAGAATGAAAATCCATGGAAGCTACAAAATTATGTGTATTACAAAAATTTCTAACAATTTGTGTTTCTGGCTCAGAAAATGCTGATGGTCCTCTATACACATCAGAACTAGAAGTTGGAGATGAACCCGTGTTATCAAGTCCCCATTTAAAACTATAATTTCTGTTCAAATCTACGCCTATAGTGCCATTTCCATTGTTTTTCCTATTTTTTCTCCACATTCCACCTCCCGCAGGAGTGGTAACTTGATTAAAAATATAGCCATCAGGATTTACACAGGGTACTATAAATAATTCGGTACTATTAAGCAATGTTTTTATTTCTGGATCAGTGGCATAGTTTTCTAATAAATGCCACATATAATAAATCAGCTGGCTCATACTCATAGGTTCTCTGGCATGGTGCACCGCATTCAAAAATAATTCGGGCTCTGCCTCATCCACATCTGGGTTGTCACT
>JANNWE010000237.1:0-11748 GCA_031414675.1 Cytophagaceae bacterium | reverse complement strand
AGCGACATTTGAAGAAGGTCTAAAATTTTCTGAAGGCATTGAATATGTAATGGTGAATGGAAGCTTTGTATTGAAAAATGGGAAAACAGTTGCTAATATTTTCCCTGGACAAGCGGTTTATGGAAAGTTTAAAAAGTAAGCATGCCCCACACTGTTAATTGAAGATTATACAAAGTTAAATTGTTTAAGAAATTACAACAAAAGTGTTGTGAAATGTAGATAATTAATAATTCCTTTCCATAATTTCAATAAATACCATAAAAATTTATAATTTTAATTCAATATTTATAAAAACCCTAAAATTATGAGGCCAATTTCAACAGTTACTATTGCTTTCTTTTGCGTACTATTCTTTCCGATGTTTACTGCGAAAGCTCAGGGAACACGTTTATTGCGACAACCCACCATCAGCTCAAAACACATCGTTTTTGTCTATGCCGATGACCTTTGGCTCGTGGACAGAGATGGGGGCGATGCCAAACGCCTCACCAGTCACGAAGGAACCGAGAGTTTTCCTCATTTTTCACCAGATGGCTCGCAAGTCGCTTTTTCAGCCCAATATGATGGCAATACTGATGTTTTTATCGTCAGTAAGGATGGTGGCGAACCCAAGCGTTTGACTTTTCACCCTGATGCAGATATTGTGCAAGGCTGGACATCCGATGGCAAAGTCCTCTTTCGCTCAGGTCGGGCAGGTGTTCCAACTATGATAAACCATTTTTATACTATAAATACTTCAGGGGGTAATGAAACAAAGTTACCAATTCCTCAAGCGTCTTTTGGTGAAATATCGGAAGACGGAAAATATGTTGCTTATACACCCATCACCTCTTGGGATCCTGAATGGCGAAATTATCGAGGCGGGCAAGCACAACCGATTTGGATAATGAATTTAAAAGATTTTTCACTTACCCAAACTCCACAAACAGACCGTGAAAGACACTTAGAACCTGTTTGGTATAAAGACGACATCTATTTTTTATCTGAAAGAGATTATGCCAATAATGTCTGGAAATACAATACTAAAACCAAGGATTTGAAACAAATTTCGTTTCACAAAGACTTTGATTGTAAAAGCATAGATGCTTGTGACGATAGAATTGTCTATGAACAAGCGGGCTTTTTGCACTCTTACGACCCTTCTCTTGGAAAAACTAAGCAATTGACTATCAACGTAAAAGGAGATTTTAATTGGGCAAGACCCCGTTGGAAAGATGTGCCTGTGGGCGATTTGATTAACGCTTCGCTCTCCCCTACTGGACAGCGGGCAGTGTTTGAGTATCGAGGCGATATTTTCACTGTACCCAAAGAAAATGGCGACGGTCGGAACATTACAAACACTTCTGGCATAGCGGATAGGTCGCCTTCGTGGTCACCCGATGGCAAAAAAATGGCTTGGTTTTCAGATGCCTCTGGCGAATATCAATTGATGATTGTCGACCAATATGGGATGGGAAAACCTACGGCCATTTCATTTCAAAAACCGACTTTTTATTACAAACCCGTTTGGTCAAGCGATGGTAAATTCATTTCTTTCAGCGATACGGATTACACAATTTGGGTCGTTGACTTGGCAACAGGAAAGCCTAAAAAAGTGGACACCGACCGTATGGCACACCCAAATAGAACGATGAACCCCTCTTTTTCATCAGATAGCAAATGGATTGCTTATGTGAAATTGCTTGAAAATCAGTTCAAATCTATTTTTTTATACAATGTTGAAACGGGTCAAAAAACGCAAATAACGGATGGATTAGCCGATGCCATTGACCCCGTATGGGACGCTTCGGGCAAGTATTTATACTTTTTGGCAAGTACTGATTATGGCGTTTCAACGGGTTGGTTGGACATGAGTAGCTACGACTTACAAGTAACGCGAGGCTTGTATGTGGTGGTTTTAAACAAAAAAGACCCTTCACCTTTGCTCCCCAAAAGTGACGAAGAAGAAGGAAATGGGGATAAAAAAGAAATTAAAGACAGTACCAAAACCACAATTATTGATTTGGACGGCATTGGGCAACGCATTTTAGCTGTCAATATTCCTTTGAGGAATTATACTTCGCTCTTAGCAGCGCCCAAAGATTATGTTTTTTATACAGAGAATATACCCAATCAACTAGGTGTGACACTGCACCGTTATAATTTTAAAGATAAAAAATCGGAAGTATTTTTAACACCTATCAACACGGCCACCACATCCCACGACAGAAAGCAATTGCTTTACCAAAGCAAGGACAGTTGGGGCATAGTGAAAACGGAAGGCACGCCAAAAATCGGCGATGGTAAATTGACCATTGATTTGAAAATGAAAATAAATCCACAAGAGGAATGGGCACAAATACTGAAAGAAGGTTGGCGGTATATGCGGGATTATCTCTATGTGGACAATGTGCATGGAGCACCCTGGAAGCAAGTATATGAATGGTACAGCCCTTGGGTAAAAGACTGTAGGCATCGGACAGATTTGAATTATATCGTGGATATTTTGAGTGGTGAAGTTGCCGTTGGGCATTCTTACGTCAATGGTGGCGATTTTCCAGAGTTAAAACGAGTTCCAATTGGTTTGTTGGGTGCCGATATTACAGTTGAAAATGGCGGTTTCAGAATAAAAAAGATTTACACGGGTGAAAGTTGGAATCCAGAATTAAAAGCACCTCTGACCGTGTTGGGTAATGATGTAAAAGAGGGAGATTACATCGTGGCGGTCGATGGCAATCCCCTAAGTATTTCAAGCAATTTTTACAGTTATTTCGAAGATAAAGTTGGTAAACAATTGAAAATAAAGATAAATGCTACACCAAGTGAAAACGGTGCTCGTACTGTCACTGTAGTTCCCGTAGCCGATGAAGCTGCTTTACGCTCTCGGGATTGGGTAGAAGGCAATCGCAAAAAAGTAGATGTACTTTCAAATGGGCAATTGGCGTATGTCTATATCCCCAACACGGGTCGTCCAGGGTATAACTATTTTAACCGCTATTATTTTTCACAAATGGATAAAAAGGGGGCGGTCATAGACGAACGCAACAACGGCGGTGGCTCGGCAGCTGATTACATCGTGGATGTGATGGCACGCCAACTGCAAGGTTATTTCAACAGCCGTGTGGAAGGTCATAAGCCATTCACCGTACCCAATGGGGGCATTTGGGGTCCAAAAGTGATGATTATCAACGAAAGGGCAGGTTCGGGTGGCGATTTGATGCCGTTTTTATTTCGTCAACAGAAAGTGGGTCCTCTCATCGGCACACGCACATGGGGTGGCTTAGTAGGTACTTGGGATACCCCGCCCTTCATTGACAAAGGCAGAATGGTTGCCCCTCGTGGCGGCTATTATGACCTCAATGGCAAATGGGCAATTGAAGGCGAAGGCATTTCCCCCGATATTGAAGTGCTGCAAAATCCCGCCGATGTATTGCAAGGCAAAGACCCTCAATTGGAACGTGCCGTGCAAGAGGCCTTGAATTTGATGAAGACAAAGGGGGTGGAGTTGAAAAAAGAGCCTGATGCACCTGTGCGATACAAACGCCCAAAATGAGGTGTTTGATGTTAGTCACAATAACACAAAGTCCGAAATATCACAGAAGTGATTTTGGATTAGAAAACAAACACTAAAAAAATATTATCAGGATGCGGTCTGTCTTTGGGGTAAAAAAACATTCATTAAGAAAGTATAATAACCAATCACCTTCTGGTTGATGATTTGTTTATGTAATAGCCCGCTCAGTTTTTTCTCTATTTTTTTATAACAACATTTATATTTTTAGCCCATTATCTAATAAAAAAACCTATAATTATGCGATTCTCCATCATTTTCAGCCTTACTTATTTGGTACTATTCTTACCTTCAATTACCGTGCAAGCACAGGGTACACGGTTATTGCGACAACCTAGCCTCAGCAATACACACATAGCGTTCACTTATGGTGGTGATATTTGGGTTACTGAACGAAATGGGAACCAAGTACGTCGTATTACAAGTACGGCTGCAGTAGAAAGTGATCCGCATTTTTCTCCTGATGGGCAGTGGATTGCATTTAGCTCCAATAGGTTGGGTGGTAATTCGGTTTATATTGTTCCTTTAAACGGTGGCGATGCCAAACGCTTAACATGGCATCCTTCACCAGCTATTGTACGTGGTTGGAGCAATGACGGAAAAAGTATTTTATATTCATCCAATCGGGAAACAGCACCAAATCCCTATCATCGTCTTTGGAGTATTTCGGCAGAAGGTGGTGTCCCGCAATTGCTCACCCAACAATGGAGCTTTGACGGAAGCTATTCACCAGATGGCAATTTTCTAGTAATCGATAAAATGACTCGCTGGGACATAGAATGGCGAGCGTACCGAGGTGGTCAAAATACACCCTTGATTATTCTTGACTTAAAAACGAATAGAGAAGAACTGTTACCCAACGATAAAACAACAGACATTCAACCCATTTGGCTTGAAAATAAAATTTATTTTCTGTCCGATCGTGATTTTGTCAGTAATATTTGGGCATACGATCCCAAAACGAAAGCCCTTTCACAAATAACAACTTTTAAAGGTTCTGATATAAAATCTTTTGCTGGCAAAAAAAATACGCTTGTTTTTGAACGGGATGGCTATTTACATACTTTACAAATATCTTCGAAAACGGTTAACCAATTGGAAATTTCAGTTTCAGGAGATTTCCCATGGGCCAATACCAAATGGGAAGATGTCACAAATTCAGCTAAATCTGCTTCATTGTCTCCCAATGGTAAACGGGTTATTATGGAATCAAGAGGTGATATTTTTACAGTCCCTGCTGAATTTGGCAATACTCGTAACATAACAGAAAGTTCGAATAGTGCTGATCGTGCTCCTATTTGGTCACCAAAAGGAGATAGAATTGCTTGGTTTTCAGACGCTAACGGCAAAGAATATACGCTTATGCATGCCTCACAAGATGGTATGGGCAAGCCAGAGGTGATTTCAATGGGCGAATCTAAAATGGCATGGAACCCAGCTTGGTCACCAGATGGGAAGCATATAGCTTTTGTAGATAATAAGGTAAGGTTAAGGGTAGTGAATTTAGAAACCAAAATCATTCAAACCATCGACATTGGTGGTATCAATATTGAGCGTACGGCTATCGAATTACGCTGGTCTCCAGATTCAAAGTGGCTTGCCTATGCCAAAACAGGCGTTAATATGTTTCGGCAAGTTTATGTATGGTCTCTTAAAGATAATAAAGCAACACCCATTACAGATGTGTTTGCCGATTCTTTTTCTCCTTCATGGGATTTGAATCTCAAGCAGTTATATATTTTAGCAAGTACCGACATAGCACTTGGCTCAGGTTGGGCCAATACAAGCTCCATATCAGCTAAGCCTGAATACGCAGCTTATGTAATTAATCTTAAAAAAGACGATGTTTCGCCATTTAAATCAAAAAGTGATGAAGAAACGATAAAAGCCGAAGAGCCTAAAAAAAGTGAAGCTAAAGCCCTTGAAGCTAAAAAAGACGAAAATGGTAAAACTATTGAATTGTCTGAAAAACCAAAAACAGCTGATTCAACAAAAGTTGTAGTGATTGATTTTGAAGGCATTAACCGCCGTATTTTGCCTTTAGGCATTCCTGTTCGTAATTACGAATATACCTTGGCGGGTCCTGAAGGTTCAGTTTTTGTAGCTGAAAGTATTAATAATAAACCAGGAGTAACGCTTAACAAATTTACCTTAAAAGATAAAAAATCAACAGAATTCGCCGCAGGTGCTAGCCAAGTATCCGTTTCTGCTAATGGTAAACATCTTTTAGCCAAACTTGCAGATGGCTGGAAAATCATCTCCACCGATGCCACTGCAGACAAAGGGAAGGTTATAAAACCAAACCTTTCTATGAAGCTAGATAGAACTATAGAGTGGAAACAAATTTTTGAAGAGGCTTGGCGATATGAAAGAGATTATTTTTATGATCCAAACCTTCATGGAAGGGATTGGAATGAGGTTTATCAACGGTATGCACCTCTTGTTCCTTATATTAAGCACCGTAGTGACTTAACCTATGTACTAGACCAAGTCAATGGAGAATTGTCTGTTGGGCATAGTTTTGTCAATGGCGGTGATTTTCCAGCAACCGAAAAGTCCCAAGTTGGTTTACTGGGGGCCGATTTTGTTGTTGAAAACAATCATTGGAAAATTAAGCGTATTTATACCTCTGAAAACTGGAATCCCGAACTCAATGGACCGCTTGATCAGCCTGGCTTCAAAATAAAAGAGGGCTACTATATTGTGGGCATTAATGGCCAAGAAGTGTTGGGCGATCAAGAAATTTATGCCTTTTTGGATGGTACATTGGGCAAACAGACCCTCTTGCATATCAACGACAAACCAAGTTTCGAAGGAGCTTGGAAGGAAATCATTGAACCAATAGCTTCTGAGAATGCTCTTCGCCAACGCACATGGGTGGAAGATAACAAACGTCTTGTTGACAAACTTTCAAATGGCCGGTTGGCCTATATTTGGGTTCCTAATACAGGCGGAGGAGGTTTTGTTTCTTTCAACCGATACTATTTTGCTCAACAAAATAAAGAGGGAGCTGTAATAGATGAACGTTACAACGGAGGTGGACTTTTAGACGATTATATGGTGGATTTAATGACCCGCAGCCTCCGTGCGGGGCTTACAAATGAGGTACCCAACGGTAAATCCTTTCAACTACCAGCTGGAATACTTGGCCCAAAAGTATTGTTAATCAATGAATTGGCAGGTTCAGGAGGAGATTTTTTTCCATGGGTATTTCGGCAACAGAAAGTAGGAACCTTGATTGGGGCTACCACTTGGGGCGGATTAGTGAAATCATCCGTACATTACCAACTTGTTGACGGTGGCACAATTACCGCCCCAGATAATGCCGTTTTTGACCCAATCAATAACCAATGGATTGCAGAAAACATAGGAATTGCCCCAGATATTGCTGTTCGGCAAGATGCAATTTCGATTTCACAAGGCAAAGATTCTCAACTTGAACGTGCTGTTAAAGAATTGCTCAAAACTTTAGGTAACCAAACAAAGAAAGAAATTAATCATCCACCTTTTTCAACACCTGCCCAAAAAAAATGAAAAAGATTTAGTACATTTTACAAGCTAAGAAAACTAGTATAAAAAAATTTAACAATGAAAAGAAGAACTTTTATTGAGTTGAGTACGCAAGGTGCGGTTGGCATCGGCCTTATTCCAATCTTATCTACTTCCTGTGCGGTGAACAACACTACCAAAACAGTCAATGGTGCTTGTTGCCTGGATTGCCCCGATTCATGTAGCTGGCAAGTTACTGTTTCAAAAGAAAAAGTAACCCAATTTAAGGCTCATAGCGATAACCCGTTTACGGCAGGTAAACTATGCGATAAGATGGCAGATTACCCTGCTACTGTGACTTTTAATCCCAAAAGATTATTGAATCCCTTGAAAAGAATTGGTAAAAAAGGAGAAGCCCAATTTGAAGAAATAACATGGGAAAAAGCCATTTCAGAGATTAGTATAAAATTACAAAACATTATAAAAGAAAAGGGGGGCGAAGCCGTACTGCCTTTCAGTTATGGTGGCAATGAAGGTAAAGTCCAATGCAATGCAGGCGACAATTTCTTTGCTCAAATTGGGGCTACAGTTTTGGATAAAACTATTTGCGGCAATGCAGTAGTGGCGGGTATTATGGCAACCAACGGGCAAACAACCGGTGTGCTTCCTGAGGACATTGAACATAGCCGATACATCATTTTGTGGGGAACAAATACCGTTCATTCCAATCAACATTTGTGGGCATTTATTGAAAAAGCCAGAGCCAAAGGTGCAATTGTAGTAGTTATTGACCCTTTTCAGTCCCAAACTGCCCTTTTAGCCGATTGGCATATTCAACCAATGCCCGGTACTGACACAGCATTGGTTTTAGGGCTAATTCATATTATTTTAAAAGAAAAACTCCAAGACCAAGATTATATAGATAAGTACACCACCGGAATAGTAGAGTTAACCAAGCATGTAGAAAAATATTCTCCTGAAAATGTGGCTAAAATTACGGGATTAGAGCCCTCGATTCTCACAAAATTAGCCCGTGAATATGCCAAAGGAAAACCTTCATTGATAAGGGTCTTGATTGGTTTGGAACATCAATCAAATGGGGCAAGCGCCGCCAGAGCTATCGCTATGTTGCCTGCCTTAACGGGAGCATGGCGGCAATTGGGTGGCGGATTAATGAACATGACTTACGAACTATTTGGCGATGCACTTAACCACGAAATTCTTGAAATTCCGGAAGAACTAAAAAATAAAAAATCCAGAATCATCAATATGGTACAATTGGGTAAAGCCTTGATTGACATAGATTTAAATCCTGCCATTCATGCTCTAATTGTTTTCAATTCCAATCCAGCAGTAACAATGCCTAACCAGAATGCTGTTGTAAAAGGTTTACAAAGAGCCGATTTATTAACCATCGTGCTCGATCATTTTGTAACCGATACTGCCCGATACGCTGATTATGTTTTCCCTGCTACAACTTCTTTAGAAAACTGGGATCTATTAACGTCTTATGGCACGCCCTATCTTAATATCAACGAACCTGCCATTGCTCCTTTGGGCCAAGCTAAAACCAATACCGAATTCTTTCGATTGCTATCTAAAGAAATGGGCTTTAAAGAAAATTATTTGTATCATTCTGATTTAGAAATAGTAAAAAGTCTTTTGAATAGCGACAAACCGTATTTGAAAGGAATTACATTTGAATCGCTAAGAAAAACAGGCTGGGCAAAAATGAATATTCCTCAAAAGTGGATGCCTCATGCCGAAGGTAATTTTGGTAAAAAAGACGGGAAATGTATGTTTTACAACCCAGAAATGACACCCTCCCTGCCTGATTACGTCCCTTTTACTTACTCAGAAAAGGAGCAGGCACAATTCCCGCTACATTTATTGACCATAAAGTCAACCAAGAATTTTTTGAATAGCACGCGAGCCAATCATGAAACACATACTAAAAAAGAAGGAAAGCCTTTTTTGGATATGAATGAAGAAGACGCCAAAGCAAGAAACCTTGCAGATGGTGACGATATCAAAGTATTCAACCAAAGGGGTGAAGTTTATCTAAATGTTCGTATTAAAAACAAGGTAAGGCTAGGTGTTGTATGTATGCCACAAGGGTTTTGGACTTCCTTGATGAAAGGTGGCTCATCAGCCAATGCCCTTACGCATGATGAACTAACCGACATGGGCGGCAGTGCTGCATTACAAGAAGCGAGAGTTGAGGTTATGAAGGTTTGAATAAAATAATATTCCCCTCCTATTTTCAATTTTCTTAATCAATAAACAAAATCTTAAAAATGAAACAAACAATACTCCTATTTATCACTTTGATGAATGTACTTTCTTTCGTAAAATAGTTAATTTTATGCAAAAGTATTATTCTTTATTTTTACGTAAAAAACAGTCGCCAAAAAATACGATTCCCAAAATAAAAATATGAAAAACGCACCACAATTTAATGATATCTTACTCTATACAACCGCTGAAGGTAAGGTAAAAATAGAAGTGCTTTTTGAGAATGAAACCTTTTGGTTAAGTCAAAAGCGAATTTCTGAATTGTTTTGCGTTGAAAGAAGTGTTGTTACAAAACATTTGAAAAACGTTTTTGAAAGCAATGAATTAAGTGAGCAATCAGTATGTGCATTTTTTGCACATACTGCCGCAGATGGCAAAAAATACCAAACACAATTCTATAATCTTGATGCAATAATCGCTGTTGGTTATCGGGTAAATAGCTACAGTGCCACTCAATTCAGAATTTGGGCTACGCAAACCTTAAAAGAATTTATCATAAAAGGCTTTGTTTTAGACGATGGGCGGCTAAAACAAGGGAAGAAGTTTGGGAGAGATTATTTTGATGAATTATTAGAGCGAATTCGTGATATCCGCTCAAGTGAAAGACGGTTTTATCAAAAAATAACAGATATATATGCACTTGCAGCAGATTATAGCTATGAGGCATCGATTACAAAAGACTTTTTTTCAAACGTTCAAAACAAGCTTCATTGGGCAATTACAGGACAAACAGCAGCCGAAATTATTTACAAATCAGCAGATGCAAGTCAATTACACATGGGCTTAACCAATTGGAAACAATCGCCCGATGGCAAAATATTGAAATCAGATGTAACAATTGCAAAAAACTATTTGAGCGAAAACCATATCCTAAAACTAAATAGAATAGTATCTGCCTATCTCGATTTGGCAGAAAGTAGAGCAGAAAGTGGTGTTTTAATGAATATGGAAGATTGGCAAAAATTCTTAAATCAATTTTTAGATTTATCAAACTCGCCAATTTTGCAAAATAAAGGTTCTGTAACAGCTTTGGAAGCCAAAATAAAGGCTGAAGCAGAATATGAAACCTACAAAGTTGTGCAAGACCAATTGTTTGAAAGTGATTTTGACAAGGAAATAAAAAAAATGCTGAATAAACCCAATTAAAATCAAGTTTAAAAATTGAAATCGAAGGTTCACCAATTCCTAAAAATAAATAATAAAGCTATGAGTAAAATCAAAAAAACAATCCTCCTATTTATCTTACTAATAAATGTATTTTCTTTTCAGCTTTTGGCACAAAAGAAAAACCAGCCAATTCAATTGGAGCCACTACTGGAACAGTATTCAAAGGAATACTATGAACTCAATCCCTTAGAAGCCACACAAGCAGGTATTAACGATTATAACAATCAAATTGAAATTAAAATTAGCGAAGCGTATATAAAAAAGGCAAAAGCACTCAATCAAAAATACCTAACCCAATTAGCTGCTATCAACAAACAAAAATTAACCTCATCTGAAATTTTAAGTGTTGATATACTTAGTTACAAACTGAAATCTGAAAACGAACAACTAAATAATTCTTTGATTTCCTCAATGAACATTTACCGTCCGGTTGACCAATTCGTATGGAGCTATCCAACACAGTTTGCAACCTTAGGTTCAGGGGCAAGTTTTGTTCCTTTCAAAAGCGAAAAAGATTATAGAAATTTCATGAATCGCATGAAAGGTTTCCAAATTTGGGTTGACCAAGCTATTGCCAATATGAAAAAGGGAATTGAATTGAATAACACAAATCCGAGGGCTTCAATGGAGAAAGTGCCACCTCAATTAAAACCATTATTTGAAAGCACAGTTCAGGAAAATATTTTCTATAAACCGTTACTAAAACTTCCAGACAACATAGATAGTGCTGCTGCGGTTCAATTAAAAAAAGAGTATTCAGATGCTATTGAAACTATTATTAAGCCAGCATATAAAAAATTGCATGACTATATTGTTACAGATTATATTCCCAAAGCAAGAAAAACATCCGGGTTTTTAGATAATGCCAACGGGAAGAAAGAGTATGAAATATGGTTAAAGTATTACACCACAACCAACATTACAGCTGAGCAAATTTTCAATTTAGGGCTTAGTGAGGTTGCCCGTATTCGCAAAGAAATGGATGTAGTAAAAACACAAGTGAGTTTTAAAGGCGATTTAAAATCCTTTTTTGAATATGTAAAAACCGACCCTAAATTTTTCCCATTTAAAACGGAAGAGGAAGTATTGGATAGATTCAGAAGTTTTGAGGGTAAAATGTCGCCACAACTGAATATCCTTTTTAATTTAAAACCAAAAGCAAAGTTTGAAGTAAGAGCTACTGAAAAGTTTCGGGCTGCTGGTGCTAATGCTCAGTACAATAAACCATCGAGAGATGGAACAAGACC
>JANNWE010000236.1:0-2060 GCA_031414675.1 Cytophagaceae bacterium | reverse complement strand
GTTTATGTGAATCAAAAAAGGTTGTCTGCCTCTATTTGGTTTAACCACAACGACATAGCACATTTAATTATGTATTTTAGTATTTTGTTTGTTTTCAGAGGAATAAAATATAAGCACCACTCCGAAACATTTTTTTAGAAGCTCCAATTTCTTAATGCTTTTTTTAGCTAATTGCTTCTAATTTTTTAATAGATTTTCTAAAGCAAGTTTTAAAGTAGGGTATTTAAATTCATGTCTTCCACTATATTTAACTTTATTACTGCCTAGCACCACTACAGCCATTTCTCCAAAGGCAATTTTTAGTAGAAATTCAGGAACATTTGGTAAAAAGAAGCATTTATTTAAAACCTTTGCGGCTATTTTATTAAAATCTGAATTTCTTTCAGGATTTGGTGATACTCCATTTATTATTTTAGAAGTTTCATTGGAATCTAAACTTTCTATAAAAATATCGATTAAATCTTCCTCATGAATCCATGATATCCATTGCAATCCAGAACCTAAAGCTGAACCCAGATTTAATTTGATTGGTATTAATAACTTTGGTAAAGCACCACCATTTAAACTTAATACCACTCCTGTACGAACAATTACTAATTTTAAATTATTTTTTTTTGCGAATTGTTCTTCTGCGTTTTCCCAGACTTTTGTACATTCTGCTAAAAAATCGTTACCAACAATTGAGTGTTCAGTATTTTCATTTTCACCTGTATCGCCTCCATAATATCCAATTGCTGACCCTCCAATTAATATTTTTAATGTGGTTTTGTCAATATGTTTCTCAATAAGTTGAAGTGTGCTAACTCGACTTTCAATTATTTCCTTTTTTCTTTTTTCCGTCCATCGTTCTTCTGCTATACCCTCACCAGCCAAATGAATAATTGCTTCTACTCCAAGTAATGCACCTTCTTCAATATATCCAGTTTTATAATCCCATTCAAATATTGATGCTTCACTAGTTTTTGTTTTAGAACGGCTTAAAATATTTACACTATGACCTTGTTCAATAAGTTTTTTTGTCAAGGGTTTCCCTATCAGTCCAGTTCCTCCAGTCACTAAAATTTTCATAATTGTTTTTATTAATCCAATTTATAACACAAATTGTTTAAGTTTGTTTTAAAAATAAATGGTTAGACTTTTAAGCCTAACCATTTGAAAAATAGGAATATTTTTAATTATTTCACCGAAATTTCATCTACAAAAAGCCAAGAAGGCTTTCCTACTCCTGGATGTCCTTCTGGTAGAGGCCCGTAATTTTCGGCTTTGATTTTTACAAATCTTGCATTTTGGGTGTCCAAAGAAATATTTAATTGTTGCACAGAACTTTCTAATGAAACAGATTTTCTAAGTTCTATTTTCTTGATAGGAGAAAAGGTTTTGTTATCATTAGAAATTAAAATTTCTACATTTAGGGGAGACATTATCCAAGAGCTATAGGCAGACATAAATGCTAGCGAAACACTTGAAAAAGCCATTTTTTCGCCTAGATCTAAAGTAAGATTTAGGTTTTTTCCTTCAAATCCTACCCATGGTTCATTATTATTTGCATCTCCTCTAATTCCATTTGTTAAGGCATATTTTTCTCCTCCTAGATATTTTTTAGGTTCATTATCTAGCACATAACTTTTACCTGTGCTTTTAGAAATTACAAATGATTTTGTGGTGATATTGCTAATTCGCTCTCCAAATTTATTAAAAACTGCGGATGAAATATTTCTGTCTTGACTGATATTTATTTTTTTTGAAGAATCAAAAATCAATGATTTTCCATTTGGTTGAGAGCCATCTAAAGTGTACCTTATTATGTAACTGGGAACTATGGTGGAAAGAGATAGCGTGGGAAGGTTTTTTGAATCTTTAGAAAAAATATAGTTTACATCAATAAATGCATTAGAATAATTAATAGACATAAATTTTAATCTTTCTAGATGAACCATCAATCTTTTTGTGAAGTCTTCATAGGATTTTGTTTTATCTGACCAACCAATCTCTGCTACAGCCAAAGCTCTCGGAAATAGCATATAATCAGCATGTTCTGGGGTAGAAACATATTCTGTCCA
>JANNWE010000235.1:0-2558 GCA_031414675.1 Cytophagaceae bacterium | reverse complement strand
CAGGTTAAAAACGAAGGTGATGTTCAAATGGGTTTAGGTGGTTTAAATCCTTACCCAATTTCCTACAGGGCCATTGTACCTAAAAAAGCAGAATGTACAAATTTGCTTGTGCCTGTCTGTCTTTCGGCATCTCATATTGCTTTTGGTTCCATCAGAATGGAGCCCGTTTTTATGGTTTTGGCACAGTCGGCAGCCATGGCGGCGAGTTTAGCCATAGAAAGCAATAAAAACATACAAGAGATTGAAATTAAAACCTTACAAAACAGACTTAAAAACAATCCGCTAGCCAACGGAACTTTACCTGAAATATTAATTGACAATGCGGATTCTCTGAATTTTAAAACTATTGGAAATTGGGAAAAGATTGCGAAAGGGTATGGAAGATATGGAAAGGATTATGTGCAAGCTAATCTTAAAGATGAAAAAAAATATGAAGCCATATTTAACACTCAATTTAAGAACAAGGCCAAGTATAAAGCCTATGTCTATATTCCCAAAACTGAAGGACATGTCTCCAAGCTAACAATTAGTATAAACATTGATGGCAAAATTGTTTCAAAGCAACTACATGTGGAAAGTGAAGAAAGCGATTGGTTTTTGATAGATAGCTTTTCTGTACTCCCAGACCAAAAGGCAGAACTTGTTATTTCTTCCAAAGAAAGGGGAATTTTGGTGGCAGATGCGGTGCTTTGGGTGCCTACTTCTAAATAATTCTGGCTCCAGTTTAATGGACATTGATTTGATAGTTTATAAAAAAAACAAGAAATAAATAGTCTCTTTTTCTGCTTTCAAATGAAAAAAAAACTTAAAATTCTGTTTATTATTTCACTCATTTTTCAGAGGTACACTTTGAGCCAAACCATTAGTGCTGAACTATTTGCCAGTGGTTTTTCCCAACCAGTAGCTATCAGTCACGATTTTGACGGCAATCTTTATGTAGCTGAAAACAAGGGCTCTATCAAGAGAATAAATAGCAATGGATCAATCGAAATATTCCTAGATATTACCTTAAAAGTTAATAATGCTTACTCGGGGATTCATGGATTCGCCTTTGATTCTCAATATGCATCGAATGGGTTTATTTATGTAAAATATGTAAATGATCTAAATAAGAATTGTTACATATCCCGGTTTTCTAAAGACCAATTTAATCCGAACTATATGGATAGCAATACAGAGTTAGTACTCTTGCAATATCCCGACTGGGTGGGACATTTAGGCGGGAATATTGAATTTGGCAAAGATGGGTTTTTATATTTTACTACTGGAGATGGAGCTCCGGGTGGAAGAGGACAAGTTGGTGACGAGTTTGGTTTTGCTCAAAATCTTGAGTCTGTAAAAGGAAAACTCATGAGAATCGACGTATCGAGTGGTCAATTAAGCTACCCAATTACCAATCCTCATTTAAGTGAATCCGACAACATTCCCGATGAAATTATTGCAAATGGATTAAGAAACCCGTGGAAATTTTCATTTGACAAACTTAAGGGCGATTTGTGGTTAGCAGATGTAGGTCAAGATTATCACGAGGAAATTGATTTTACACCTTTTGGAACTTTTGAAAACTCTAATTTTGGATGGAGCTGTTACGAAGGCAATAGACCGATTCTCCCTAATAATTGCAATAACTCTTCAATTTTGGTTAATCCTATACACATCTATGACGGATTCAATCTAAATGGAGGCAATTCAGTGTCTGTTACTGGCGGCTATGTTTATAGAGGCTCAAGCTACACTTCGTTGCAAGGTTGGTATATTTTTGCTGATTTTGCAACGGATGATTTTTGGAAACTAAAAATTAATCCCGATGGCAGCACTTCAGTTTACAATTTAGGTAAACTTGTTGATCAGCCTGTTTCATTTGGGGAAGACTTATATGGAGAAATCTATGTGGCTTCTTATTCGGAAGGAAAAATCTATAAACTAAAAAGTGAATGTGAGCAAACAAAAATTTCTGAAAATGAACATTTTCAAAACACGCAACTCAAAGCAGCAGTACATATTCTTTCCAGATCTCAAGTGCTAAATCCGATAGGTGTTTTGTATGAAAGTGGGGGCAGCATTTCTTTGGAGCCTGGATTTAAAGTAAACTCGGGTGCAACCTTCAATGCAGAAATAAGAAGATGTGAATAGTCTACACTTAATAACCGCTTATGGTTTAAAGATTTAAAAAAGAGGCTTCTCAACTTAAGCCCAGCTCTTTCTTTAAAAAATAACCCGTGTGGCTACCTTTTACCAAAGCCACTTTTTCTGGGGTTCCTTCTGCTATTATGTTTCCTCCTTTACCACCACCCTCTGGGCCCATATCTATCACATGATCTGAAACTTTAATGACATCCATGTTATGTTCAATTATCAATAGGCTATTACCTTTGTCAGCCATTTTTTGTAAAACATCCAACAATTTTTTAATGTCTTGAAAATGCATACCCGTAGTGGGTTCGTCTAAAATATAGAGTGTTTTCCCAGTATCTTTTTTAGAAAGCTCCTCTGAAAGTTTTACACGTTGGGCTTCACCCCCAGAAAGCGTGGTAGCATGCTGACCCAATGTGATATAC
>JANNWE010000234.1:0-4603 GCA_031414675.1 Cytophagaceae bacterium | reverse complement strand
TCATTGAAAATTTCATCTACCAATGATTCATCTTGTTTTTCTTTTGGTTTTTGTCTCTCCTCTTTTATCTCCTGAACTAGCTCAGCACTTACTTCCGAAAAATTATTAACAAAATTCAAAGGGTTCTGTATTTCATGGGCGATGCCTGCTGTGAGTTCGCCGAGGCTGGCGAGTTTTTCGGATTGGATGAGTTGGGCTTGGGTGGATTTGAGCGTTGAAAGCGTATTTTCTAAAACCCTTTTGGCTTTTTTTTCTTTTTTGTTGTTGCGGTAAAAAATGAATCCGATTAAAAGCGTTGCGACCAAACCAACTAATAAAGCAAACTGTTTCAACTGGCTTTGATAAGCAATTTTATCTATTTCACTTTGTTTTTGTTGTTCCTGGTCTTGTACAAGTAGCGTCTGCACTGCTTGTGTGTTGCTTGCCCCATATAGTTCTTCTCTTGTAGAGTTTAATAATTCAAGGTTTTCAAAGGCTTGCTTGAAGTCCCTTTTTTGCTTGTACGCCTTTGCTAATAATTCATAAGACTCTATTTTTCTAATTCTTGATTGAAACGTCCCATTATAAATTAATGATTCTTTAGCATAAAAAATACAAGAATCAATTTTGTTCATTTTTAAATAAACCTCACTAACCAAATTATAAATGTATGATTTGTATGCGCTTAAATTATTTCTTTGCTTATCCCTCATCTCATAACTTTTCCAATAATAATTAAGGGCTTTGTCGTGATTGCCTTTTATCATTTGAATTCTGCCTAAATTTCTTAGGGATGTTAAGAGGGCAAAGTCATTTTTAGATTTGAGTGCATGTTGATAAGCTAATTCTGCATAGAATGAAGCCGAATCTATTTGATTGTCAAGTGTATAGGCATAAGCCAAATCATTTAAACTCCTTAAATCAAGCTTTTCATTCTCTTCTATTGTTTTGGCTGTTTGAAGATTTAAAATAGCATTTTTATAATCTTTAAAATCCGTGTAACAGATAGCTAACAAATGGTGAAATTCAGCTATTTCAAAAGGAGATTGATAGTTTTTAGCCATTCTTAGCCCTTTTAAAGCTGTGGAAAATGCTTGTGTGTAATTCCCTCTATCTCGATTGGCTAAACCGAGCCACCACATAGCCCTAAATTCTCCATCCGTAAAATTAATCTTACGGGCTAAATTTAACGCCTGTTCAGCAGTCATCAGGCAAGAATCCGAATAAGTTGAACGATATAGACTGCATAATTCAATCAAAACCCTTACACGACTTGTGTCTTGTTTAACAACAGTTAGTTGTTGTTTGAGGCTATTAATTTTATTGCCTTGAGCGTAGGAGTTGCACATGAAACAAAAGAAAAGGATAGTTAATATTGTCTTCATTTTCAATTGGTTTTAAAAGGTAAACTAATAATAAACTCCGAGCCGACTCCTTCATTACTTCTCACTTCAATCGTCCCGCCATGCCCCTTAATCACGATATCATAAGCTAAGGAAAGGCCTAAACCCGTACCCTGCCCAGTGGGTTTGGTGGTGAAGAAAGGCTGGAAGATTTTGGTTTTTATTTCCTCGCTCATTCCTGAGCCGTTGTCTTTAATAGCTATTAGCACTTGGCTATTAGCGTTTAGCCGGGTGCTTACGGTTACTTTGGGCTCATATCCACCTTCTCCTTTTTTACTTCGTTCGTTCACCGCCCAAAACGCATTGTTAATCAAATTCAGGAAAACCCGTCCCAAGTCTTGGGGAATGACTTCAATTTTCGGCAGGGTTTCATCGAAATCTGTTTGATAATCACTATTGAAGGCGTTGTCCTTTGCACGTATACCATGATACGCAAGCCGTAGATATTCATCGGCTAATTTGTTGATGTCAGTCAAAGCTCGCTCGCCTGTGCTGGCTTTTGAGTGCTCTAACATACCCGATACTATGCTACTTGCTCGCTTGCCGTGGTGGTTGATTTTGGCTTGGTTTTGAGATAAATCACTGACTAAATCTTTTACTAAGTCTTTGTTCATTACCTCTTTATCAATTTCTTCATCGAGTTCTTTCGCTAATTCAACAGACATTTCTGAAAAATTATTGACAAAATTTAAAGGATTTTGTATTTCGTGGGCAATTCCTGCGGTGAGTTCACCGAGGGAGGCGAGTTTTTCTTTTTGGATGAGTTGGGCTTGGGTGGATTTGAGGGTTTCTAATGAGTTTTCGAGTTGTTGACTCTTTTCATTGATTTCGTCTTTTTGTGCTTGTAAAACTGCATTGGCTTTTTGCTTTTGGCGATTGTTGAGATACAGAAGAAAAGCAATCAGTAGAAATACCCCCAAGCCTGCCAACAAAGCATATTGTCTCAATTGGTTTTCCATGGCAATCCTTGCTGCTTCAATTTCTCTTTGTCGTTCTTGTTCATCGGCAATATTTTTTTGTAAAGCTTGAATTCTTTTTACGCCATACAATTCGTCATTGGCTGCCTTGGCTATTTTATGGTAATAAAGTGCTTGTTTGATGTCTTTGGATTCATATTGCTCGGCTAATAGATTGGCATTAACTAATATACCCTGTTGATAACCAATGGCTTGTGCTTCAAATAGCCCCTTTTTTGCATAAATTATACATGAATCAAGCTGGTTGGTTTCTTTTAAAAAACCGGAAATAGTTCCGTAAGCATCTGATAAAACACGGTGATCTTCCCCTTTAAGGCCTTCTAAAATACTTTTATGAAGGTAATCAAATGCAAGATTTTGCTTACCCAATTGGAATTGAATAATCCCCATATCCATAAGAAGTGGAGCATAATTACCACGATACTTATTAAGTCGGGCATATACTTTTTGGGCATAATACCAAGCAGAATCTAATTGATTGCTTCTGGCGAATGTTCTTTCAATGTTAAGCAGTATATTACTATAATTGTTGTTTTCTCCTCTTTCTAATGCTTTCCGAAAATAGGCTAATGCCTTGGGATAATCATTAATGTCAAGATAAATGAGACCAATCCCATTCCAAATGTTATGTTTATCCATCTGAGGGAGTTTCTCTTCTATGATTTTTAATGCTTTTAATCGAAACTCTAATGATTTTGGTATATCACCCTTTATCCTAAATAATCCCGACAGATTTATTAAAACATTCACTTCGCCACTAATAAAATTGAGTTTTCTTGCTAAATCCAAGGCTTTTTCAGCAAAAATCAATGAGGAGTCTGGTTTTATTGAGCGATACCAAAGGCCTAAACCATTTAAAATATTTACCTGATTTGTATCTGGTTTGGAAATAGCCAATTGATGTTTTAAGCTGTCAATAACTTGTTGGTTTTGGGCAGAGCTAAAACCACAAATAAGGGTGAGAAATAGGGTAAGTGTTAGTTTTTTCATGGTTGATTGGTTTTAGACGAACCTTGTTCAATTTGTAAATCTGCCAAAAGGCGTTCACGCTCCAACTCGGCTTTTAGTTCAGCTTCTGAAGGCAAATACAAAAGGTATTTGGAGGCAAACAATTGTTGACTTTCACTCAAAACTGAGTATTTTACAACCGCTTCGGTTTTTTCAGAACACAAGATAATTCCAATCGTTGGGTTATCTCCCTCTATTTTATGGAGGTCTTCATACATACGCACATACATATCCATTTGCCCAATATCTTGGTGCTTGAGCCTACCCACTTTGAGGTCAATCAACACAAAACATTTGAGTATGTAATTGTAGAAAACCAAATCAATAAAGAAATCCTCCTCATCTGCCCGAATGTATTTTTGGCGAGCTACAAACGAGAAACCATTACCAAGTTCCAACAAGAATGTTTGTAAGTTGTCAATCATCAATTGTTCTAATTCACTTTCGTAGAGTTTATGGTCGGGTTTAACATTCAAAAACTCCAAAACGTAAGGGTTTTTGATGAAGTCTAAGGGGGAATTTCCAATCGAAGCCACTTTTTTAATGGCTTCATTTTCTATCGCTTTTTTATCATGTGTTGCCAGCAAGCGGTCATAATAAAAAGCATTGATTTGTCGGTCTAGGGCACGGGTATTCCAACTACCCTTGATGGCTTCTTGCTCATAAAAAACTCTTGCCGATTGATTTTGAACACGCATCAATAGCTTGTAATGTGTCCAAGTCAATTCTCTCCGCAATGCGGAGAGAATTGGAAACTCTTTGTAAAACTGCCTATAATTCCAAAGGCTTGGTTTAGAAAAACCTGTCCCATATTCTCTTTGAAGTCTTTGAGCCAATTCTACAATCAGATATTTACCATACTCCGCACGTTCTTTGCCTTGTTGTTCTTCTTCCACAATCAATTGCCCAAGTTCCCAATAGGTTTTTACCATACTGACATTCACTGCATGATATGCGGTGGCACGTCCACTTTCTATGATATGCCGTGCTTCTGAATGTAGATTTTCTATATTTTTTATTAATTCCATTTTCAATTTATTTTATAAAGGCAATCTCACAATAAACTCACTTCCTTTTCCCTCCACACTCTCCACTTCGATAGTGCCTCCATGCCCTTTGGTCACAATATCATACGCCAAACTCAGCCCCAAACCCGTGCCTTGCCCTGTAGGTTTTGTCGTGAAAAAAGGTTGAAATATTTTAGCTTTGGTGGTTTCGGACATTCCCGTGCCGTTG
>JANNWE010000233.1:0-2318 GCA_031414675.1 Cytophagaceae bacterium | reverse complement strand
GTTAAAGACAAATACAATTTAAATTTTTGGTGAAGATTTAAGTTTCATGTCTTTGGGCTTTAAAGAAAATAAACTTTTTACCACCTCTATTATTTTTTGAAATTAGGTGTCCTTTTATTATCCTCTTCCTTTCTGTTTCACCGGCTCTAATTTATAATTTGGATTGTTCGAACGGGCTGCTTCCAGAATTTTAGTAAACTTAGCCACCAATTCAGGGTTATCTTTAGAAACATCGTTTATTTCGCCAATATCTTTGCTTATATCGTACAATTCTACTGCCTTGTTCCAAAGTTTTATTACCTTCCAGTTTTCATATCGAATGGCCTGTTTAGGGGTTCCCTCATTAAACTCCCAATATAAATATTCATGCTTTTTTTGTTGCCGATCTTTGCCCAAAAGTGTCGGCAAATAGGAGATTCCGTCAATCTCTTTGGAAGGCTTAACTCCAGCTATTTCGAAAGCCGTTGGTAAGAAATCCCAAAAAGCTGAAATGTGTTCGGTAGTGCTTCCCGCTTTTATTTTTGATGGCCATTTAGCTATAAAAGGCACATGAATTCCCCCATCGTAAACATCCCGCTTTTTGCCTTTAAATGGCTTATTATTTTCAAAAAAGGGACTAGTATATTCAGCTCCATTATCCGATGTAAAAACAACTAATGTATTTTCATCAACTCCTAGCTTCTTAAGCATTTGCATCAATTTTCCAATATCTCCATCCATCCTAGAAATCATACCAGCAAAGGTGGTATTTCCTTCTGGGTCGTTATGATAATGCTCATCTTTCATTGGATATTTATCCCAGCCAAGATTTAAATAGGGAGCTTTCGATTCTTCGGGAACGGTAAGTTCTAAATGTGGTATGGTAAAACATAAATACAAGAAAAAAGGGTCTTTTTCCTTGCTGGCTTTTTCAACATATGATAAGGCTTCTTTTGCAATCAAATCATGTGCGTATTGCCCCTTCTTTTCTGCAGTGACATTCCCAACTAAAGGAACTTTTACGTCGTTTCTCCATAAAAACTCTGGGTAATAATGATGTGCATCCCCATGCCCTTTATATCCAAAAAAATAATCAAAGCCTTGGTTATTTGCTTGCATATCATTTCCCCAATCTGACATTCCCCACTTACCAATAATGGCAGTTTGGTAACCCGCTTTTTTTAATGATTTTGCCAACTGCTCATCATTATTAGGAAAATCTACTTTCTTATCCGTGGTTTCCCATCCTGGATTTTCACGAATTCGGGTATGCCCGGTATGATTTCCACTTAAAAGACAAGACCGGGATGGACCGCAAACTGTTGAACCAGAATAATGATTTTTAAAAACAATTCCATCTTTTGCTATCTTATCAATATGGGGAGTTTTAATTTTTGACTGCCCATTGAAACCTACATTGTTATATCCTAAATCGTCAGCAATTATAAAAATAATGTTGGGTCGTTTTTGACCAAAAGTAAACAATGGTATTAAAAAAAATAACAATAAAGCCTTTTTCATATATTAACTGATTTAATTTCCAAATTTTTTTAATCCTCCCAAAATACGTTAAGGTTTGGAAAATAATCAAATTAAGATAAAATAGAAGTCACAATCAACTAATTTGAAATTTCATACGCTTCTTTAATCCAGGCAATTAATTCTTGATCAACCTCTTCTATTGAGGTTATTTGAACTCTATGGGTGCACATAAGCCCAAATGGCCCAGAGTTTTCTAATCTGATTCCAAAGGATTTATCTTTAAATTTCAAACCCAAATCAATATGAGTTTTAGAAGCTGGTTTAATTAATACAAACTGTCTTTTGCGAATAAAACTTACACTATCCTTTTTAGGAATTATTGAAATGTCTTCTCCAATTTTTTTAATTTCTACCAAAAGTTTTTCATAAATAGGTTTTAAATTTTCTTTTCCCACATATTGATTTAGGATTAAATCTTCAGAATCCTGAGATGCGGCATCTGACTTTTTAGCTTTTAAAGCCACAAAATTGGCATGCCCATAAGAGAGATTAAATTGGGAAATAAGATAATCCATTATGGCCTTATGTTTTTCTATTTTTGAATCTTGAACAACTTTTATCCAATGTTCAAGTGGCTTTCCTGTTTTTTCTAAAATTCCATTTTCCATTATAGTTTTTGTGTATCAACAGCTATTAATATAAAAGAACAAAAGTGCTAATTTCAATTATTAAATACTACTTGTAATAGACTAAATAAAATTTCAAAATATAACCACTTATATAGTAATACTTTACATACCTTCAAATTGGAAAGTGGTATTTTCTTTTATCCAATTTAAATCCTTAAAGGAAGTTTA
>JANNWE010000232.1:0-6709 GCA_031414675.1 Cytophagaceae bacterium | reverse complement strand
GTGCGTTTCGGGTTCTATCCCTCCTAGTACCAATCCGGTCCCTTTCTCGGCAAGTCCGATCTCACCAGAAAGATATAGGATATCCCCAACCAGTACTGCGCTTGAAAAGGGGTAAGGAAGTTTTGATGGGGTGAACACTGGGGCATGTTTCCCTGTATTAACTGAAACTCCAGTTTTTTTATTGTTGCTGTTTGAATCAACTAAATTGGTGACCTTAACCTTTTTATCATTTTTACAACTCATTATAAGCACTAGCATAAAGAGTACAAATTTTGTTAAATCTTTCATGATTATTATGATTTATTTAATGTATGCCAACGGAACAGCATTTGTGCAGGGCGAACTTAGTAGCACTGTCGTTCCTACACCCACAAATGCCATTAAAAGCACAAAAGTTCATTTTAGTACTTTTGCCTGCCTTACACAAAAACAATATTGCTTGTAATTCTTAATTTTTTATTTGGAACATTCTTTTAATAACTTTCCCTTTTAACCTTGGAAATATATTTAAATTGGTGAAAGTTAATTGTCCTATTTGGTCATCGGAATTTGTCATTAATTCATATCCATCTTTTGTAATTCTTACAGTATCGGAGTGTCTAAATCCTCCAATTCCTTCCATATATATTCCAGGTTCAATACTCACTACCATATTTTCTTCGAGAATTGTTTTGTCTCCGAGTGCAAGATAGGGACCTTCATGGTTTCCCAATCCGATTCCGTGACCTGTTCGATGCATTATTTTATCAGCTAAACCATGCTTTTTTAAGAATTCTCTTGATGCAATATCTACTTCCTCAGCAATCACTCCTGCTTTGAGAACTTCAAAGCTCTTTTTCCTCGCTTCTAACATAAATTCAAATATTTCTTTCTGTTCATTTGTAGGTTGTGTTGTAAAAAAAGTCCTTTCAAGTTCTGCTGCATATCCTTTGACTCTCAAAAAAGCTAAACTGATGTGAGAACCTTCCAATAATACATCTTCTACTTTCGGGGTTCCATGTGGCTGATAAGATATTCTACTTGGCCAAGCGGCAACCAAAATATTAGAGGACAAATAATCAAAATCAGTTTCAATGATTACTTTTTTTTGAATATACTTTCCTATTGATAAAACTTCCAATTCTGACATTCCATAATAAGCAGTTTTATTAAGTTTAGAGATAGCTAAATTACAATAATGAGAAGCCCGTTTAATGAGTTCTATTTCCGTCGGGCTTTTAATCCACCTTAATTTTTCTACAAGGTCACTTAGCTTAATTGAAAAGCCTTGTTCTCCTAAAAAGTTTCCCAATTCAAAGGGAGATTTTGAAGACAGACCAATAACGGAAACTTTTTCAAGTTCTTTAATTAAAATATCTTGCCAACGTTCAGGACTTTGAGCTGGATATTCCCAATAACATTCGATTTTGTTTACATTATCGACTTCCTTTAAATGGGCTAATTCCATCTTTGGCAAGATGAATTTGATTTCATTTTTATTAACAATCAGTAGGAATAGTCTCTCCAGGCTTTTATAGGTCAGTCCCGTTAAATAATAAATATCTTCTTCTTCCGAAACAATCAAGTGGTCAATACCTTCCTTAGATAATTTTCTTTGAAGACTTTCAATTCTTGCTTTGTATTCTGATTTATTGATTTTCATTTTTTTCTTTAATTACCACCAAAGGTAGCGCTTTGTGCAAGTGTGGAATTTGAAATTATTCTGCCAGGAACTAAAGCCGAATAAAGATATAAATGATAATGAGAATAACCAAAAGCTAGGCTATGATTTTCTACCTGAACCAAAGCCTAATAACGAACCGCTGATGATTTGGCTTCTTTTTGCCACACTTGTACAAAACACAATTTTAGTAGTATGTGCTTTTGTTCTCATGGGTGTCTTATTAATTTAGTCAAGCTATTTAAGTTTCATATTATTGCTTGTTCAAGTTCCTTTTTCGCTTAATTGCAAAACGTATTTGGATTAATGCTCCCATTAATGCTGAAATAGTAAGAAATGGAGTTGCATGAATAATACCTTCCGGTAAAAAAGACATATATTCCTTTAAAAACGTCTTTGAGTATGAAGCAGTAGGGTCGGCTTGAAGTCTTATGTTTCTTTCCCACTCTGTAAAAATGCAACCTCCAGTTAGGGCAAGTGAAAAAATTTGTCCAAATGCACAAATAATGAATGCCAAAGCAAAAAAATCCCTTTTATGAAATTTGGCAAACCTTCCTGTAAATAAGGCAACGCCTCCTGCCACCGTTATTGAAACTACAATGGCGTGTAGAATTAAAAGTCCGTTTGCTAACCAAATTTCCTGTTTCATTTCCATTATTATTTCATGTCGTTTTTTGTATAATCCATAGGGTTTGAGGATTGGTACAGTTAGGGAATTGACCAAATTCTGCCCGGAACTGAACAGGGCCGCCTGTGCAGCTAAATTAATAAAAAAATCCTAAGTTAACCAACAAAAGCCTGGCAGAATTACGTCCACCGAAACTAAAGCTGGGATATGTACTGCCGATAATTGTTCTTCAGTCTAGCCCCAATTTCAGTAATTCTTTCGTTAGCCCTTCGTTGTTTTTTCGTTCGTTTGTTTTTTCGTATTATGTTTTAGTAATTGTCTAATTGATGCTAAATGTCCAAAAAGTACGATTGGAACTATAAAAGTCGGTAACCAACTAAATGGAAAATTTAATATTGCAATGTTTGGTTGGTCAAAAGCAAATTTTTGAATTGGCGATGGTACTGAAAATAAAGCATTCACAACAATGTTTATTAAAAGTCCAAGGCAAATAAAATTCCAAATCAGAATTACTTGTCGGTTCACTTTGTTTTTTGTCAGTCCAAAATATGCGATAAAAGGTGCAGTTATTCCTGCAATTATGTCAAAGTTCCGCCCCTCAAAAGTCATCAATTCTGGAATTGCTTTGTTAAGAAATAGCCAAAGCAGAACTATCTCAACAGGAATTCTCACCATGTTTAAATAGGTCAAGTTTTTAAGTGGTAAGCTGTCTATAAATTGTCTACCTTTTGAAGTTGCAAACAATAGAATGATTGTCAAAATTGTCGGCAAAATTCCAATTAACATTATTTTTGGAGGAAAGGAATTAGTGTCGGCATTGTAAACATTTTTAAAAGTCAAAACGGCTTGGATTGTCAACCAAAGTGTCAAACCTATATAAATAGGTGTTGCTTTTCTTCTTGTTAGTTCAGAATTTGAGTTTCTAATTGTCCAAATCAAAAGTTGCAAAGTCGCAAATGTTGTCAGTCCAAAAGTCAGTGAAACATATGTCGGTAAATTGTCTATCATTGTTCTGTTTATTTAATGTTGCAGTGTCGGTTTTACAATTCTGACTAACGTTTTGGGGGTAGGCGATGTTGCCTTGTGTTTCGCCTGCGGCGAGGTAATATTGCCTAAACGCTGTTAGCGATCGTTGAGATTAAATTTATAAAACCTATTCATAATATTTAAGTTACTCAGTAACCAATTTAACATACTTTTTCTTTAAATTTTTGTCTGATATTTTTTTGTATTTGATTTCATTTTTATTCTCTTTACGCTTAACTATCTTTTTAGTACTAGTTAAAATCAAATCAGGAGTTCTGGAAATAGCTATATTTTTAAAAAAATCAAAATCGTAAGATTTATCGCAAAAGTAAGGTTCTTCTTTAGTAACAATAGATGTACTCTTTATAAGTCGATTGAATTCATATTTGTTGAATTTATCCGGAATTTCAGCATAAACAATTCTTGGCTCTATTGTTTGGTATTTTCCGTCTTTTATAATGCTTGTAGTGATAAATTTTATCGTTGGTATTTTATTTACAAATCGATTCTTCAAAAAGTAGTCATAGCTCATTTCCCAACAATTAATGGTAGCTTTATTGTCAATACTCGCAACTAAAACCTGATAGCCAGATAATGAAGAGGATGAATCTAACGTAACATATCGACAGAAGTAGCACCAATTATCTTGGAAAATAAGTTTATCTTTTCCGTTAGCTGAATCCAAACCAAAGTTCATTTTTGATTTGATAATTTTATAATCTAAGCCTCCTATGGAAAAAGAGTCTCGTGTTATATAGCATTTCTCATCGTCTTCGTCTGCAGACCATTCGCCGAGCCATTTTTCTGGAATTGATGCATCTGAATTGACTCCAATGAATTGTTGCTCAGTGAAAAGTAAGCTTGGAGTACATCCAAAAGCGGATAATAAGATTACGATAAAAATTGTTAATTTGAATTTCATTTTATTTCATTTTTAACGGGTTAATTTCTTTACAATGTTATTAAAAAAAATCACGAGTATTGACAATGTGCGCTCAAGTTCGAGGCTTTGTACAGTTGGGGAATTTGCCAAAGTCTGCCCGTAACAGAACAGTGCCGCTTGTGCGGCTAAATTAATAAAAAAAGCCGAAGTTAATCAACAAAAGCCCAACAGAATTCCGTGCGCCGAAACCAAAGCCTGGATATGTACTGTCGATGATTGCTTCAATGTCATGCCCTCCCGATAATTTTCGGGACACAAAACCAAATGTTATAGGCTTCCTTCCTTTTCTGTCAATGCACCGCTGTCACATTTACTTTCTCAATTCCTTTCAAGTGTAATTCAATATGTCTGTCGATTGCTTTGTTATGATATTCACTTATAATTTCTAAAATGTCGTAATCAATAAAATTACATTCCTTTCCATCAATTGTCAAAACGCTGTATTCAGGGACTTCTTCTAATACTTTTCTCAGTTTTACTTTGTTGAGGAAAGTTACATTGCTATTGAGTTTGATGTATTGCGTTTCAATTCCTTCGTGGATTGTTTTAGTGATTTTATATTCTGCTTTGAAATTATTTTGAACGATAAAGTAAATTGAAATTAAAAGTCCGATGCTCACACCAATCAATAAATCGGTTGAAAGAATTATAAGAACTGTAATGAGAAATGGAATAAATTGTTTCCATCCTAAACTCCACATATTTCGAAACAGTTTTGGTTTTGTGAGGTTGTAACCTGTAATAAGAAGAATTGCTGCAAGTGAAGCATAAGGAATTTTGTTTAATAAAAATGGAAAAAGCAATACTGCAAGCAAAAGAAAAAGTCCGTGAGTAAAAGAAGAAAACTTTGTTCGTCCACCAGCATCAACATTTGCTGCACCTCTCACAACAACTGCTGTCATTGGAATTGCCCCTAAAAGTCCGCAAGTCATATTGCCAATTCCTTGTGCAATGAGTTCACGATTAACAGGAGTGATGCGATTGCGTTTGTCTAACTTGTCAACAGCCTCAATACTAAGCAGCGTTTCTAAAGTTGCAAGTAATCCAATAATAAGCCCGTCTTTCCAAATCTCTGTGGTTGAAAATAGCTTTGAGAAGTCTGGGAAAGTTATACTTGCAAAAATGTTGGAAGGAATATTTACTAATTGAGTTTGCTTGAGAGAATAGTCGGAAGCTGCATTTGTAAAAAGAATATTTGTGATGATGCTGACAACAACAACTAAAAGCGGCGCAGGAATTACTTTCAATTTTTTTGCAAATGGTTGTTGCAGTAAAATGAGAATAATTAAGGAAACAACAGTGATTAAAATTGCTCCTCTTGTTATGTGATGATTGAAATTGTCTAAGCTGCCAAGAAAGTTGTTGGGAGAAAAGAGTTTTAGAAAACCACTTGTCCAAAAGTCGGGTTGGTCGTAACCTAATGCTAAAGGAATTTGTTTTGAAATAAGAATTATTCCAATTGAAGCCAACATTCCCTTGATAACGGATGAAGGAAAATAGTTTGCGATTGCACCAAGTTTTAAAAGTCCAAGTGTGAGTTGAAATAAACCTGCCACCATAACAGCAAGAAGAAATAGTTTGTAGTCACCAAGGGAAATGATGGATGCTGCAACCAAAGTTGTCAAGCCAGCAGCAGGTCCCGAAACTGCAAGCTGTGAACCGCTAATGAGAGAAACTACAAGCCCGCCAATGATGCCTGATAAAAGCCCTGCGTAAAGAGGAGCCCCGGAAGCCAAAGCAACACCCAAACAAAGTGGAAGTGCAACAAGGAAAACGGCAAGACCGGCAGGTAAATCGTGTTTGAGCCAAATAATTCGGTAATATTTAATTGTTCTTTTCATCTATTTGTACTGTAAAAATTGTCTTTGTAAAATGTAAGTGTTTCATAGTAGCACTGTCGTTGTTTAAAGTTGCCGATTACGAGAAGAGTTTTATTCAGTTTGTAAAATAGAATTCCGTATGCCCACAGCCGTTGCTGATTGAAAATTTAAACGGGGTCGCCCGTTGTTGAAATTAAGAACAAAAGTCCAATACCGATAGCTGTAGGGAGTTTGTCCAGGTCGAACCACAGTTTGCATTTGCCAGAGGAGGATATCTATTCAGGTCCAACGTGCACAAAACTCAATGTCATAGGGCGTTTTAATTATCTTTAGTTACTTCTACACTTCTTCCTAGCGTCATAAATCTAACTCCATTCTTCTGCAAAACCTTAATAGTAATTTATCCAGTTTTGCTTTTGTCTTTAATAAAGCCTAACTTTCCTTTACGCGTACTTTCAATTATTTTGCAAAAGTCACCGTCCTTTACATTCGTTGTTGTTATATTGAATTGGTTTTATATTAAACATTAAGTCTGTCAGTATATTGCACAAATTCACCAAACTCAAGATTTCGTTTTAGTATTCTTAAATACATAGCCAAGCAAAAATTTGAAATGTTCATTATCTTCTTTC
>JANNWE010000231.1:0-2090 GCA_031414675.1 Cytophagaceae bacterium | reverse complement strand
TTGGCTCAACCAGGGGAAATTATCCATGAAGTTGGAACGGTAAGAATGGGAAATGACCCTAAAAAATCCGCTCTAAATAAATGGCAGCAAGCACACAATGTCAAAAACTTGTTTGTGGTAGATGCTGCTCCGTTTGTTTCGCAAGGAGATAAAAACGTTACTTGGACTATTTTGGCGAGTTCGTGGAGAACATCAGACTATATAATTGATTTGAAAAAGACCAACCAGATTTAATTTTTAAAAATAATGAAAAGGAGAGATACATTAAAAGCTATATCATTAAGCACCTTTGGTTTAGCGGCATTGCCAACATCAGCTATGGTGCCTGAAGCCCCAGTACCTAAAGTATTTAAACCAGGACCTGGGAGAACAGCAGAAGAATTGGTGAGAGACAAAATGCTATCCCAGCAAGTGTTTTTCAAACCTGACGAATTACTAACATTAGGTATTTTGTGTGATATCATTGTGCCCGCAGACAAAGTATCTGGAAGTGCCACTCAAGCAGGGGTTCCAGCATTTATTGAGTTTATGTGCAATGATCAACCAAGCAATCAAACACCCTTGAGAGGAGGTTTGAGATGGCTAAATAACCATAGTAATAAACTTTTTGGAAAGCGTTTTTCAGCAATAACACCAAGTCAAAGAATTGAGATTGTGGAACAAATTGCGTATCCAAATGAGGCTAAATCTGAAGTAAGTCAAGGTGTCGCTTTTTTTAGCAAAGTTCGAGATTTAACTGTTACGGGTTTTTATACTACAAAAATGGGCTTTCAAGATCTTGATTATAAAGGAAATACACCAAACGTTTGGGATGGAGTTCCACAAGAGGTATTAGATAAATACGGCTTAAAATACGACCCTTTGTATTTTAAAGAAGGTTAATTATTTTTAGAGAACTCTTTTTAAAAATGCATTTTTATCAAAAATGCATTTTTTTCATTTAATATATACTATAAACTTACCATGTTTTATTCAAAACGCGACTTAGAATTTCAATTATATGAAAAATTAAAAATTGAAGAATTAGCAAAATTATCTTATTTTCAAGAACACACAATTGAAAATTTCAATTTGGTTTTAGAAGCTGCTAAACAAATTTCAGAGAAAATGCTATTGCCTTTGTTGACCGAAATGGACAGGCAGGAACCTCAATTAGTAGAAGGTAAAATAAGAGTGCACTTTGGAATGAAAGCGGTAGTTAAGAAATTTGGAGAAGATGGATGGATAAATGCTGCTTTTTCGTTTGAGGAGGGTGGACAACAATTACCAATTACCCTTCTTAATGCCGCTGCATTTATATTTCAAGCTGCAAATTATTCTGCTTCAGTATTTCCATTTTTAACTGCTGGGGCGGCAAATTTGATCCGAACTTTCGGTTCGAAGCAACTGATAGATACATTTACTCCTCAAATGTATACTGCAAATTGGCAGGGCACAATGGCATTGACAGAACCTGATGCGGGAAGTTCACTTTCCGATATCTCTACGATGGCTCAAGAGACATCAATGGATGGGGTGTATAAAATTTCAGGACAAAAAATTTATATTTCTTGTGGAGACCACGACGCATGTGAAAATGTTATACATCTAATGTTAGCTAGAATTAAGGGGGCTCCTTTAGGTGTAAAAGGAATTTCTCTTTTTGTAGTACCTCAAAAAAGAATTATAGGGGATTCCTTAGTTTCAAACGATGTTATTACTGCGGGAATTTACCATAAAATGGGATATAAAGGAGCACCAATTGCTCATTTAATGGTAGGTTCTAATGATAATTGCGAAGGGTATTTGGTAGGAGAACCCAACAAAGGTTTGAATTATATGTTTCAGATGATGAATGAAGCTCGTGTGGGAGTGGGCATGAATGCAGCCGCAATAGGAACAGCAGCTTATTATGCTTCTTTAGCTTATGCTAAAGAAAGACCTCAAGGCAGAAAAATAAATGATAAAAATGTGAATCAACCTCAACAAAAGATTATTGTTCATGCCGATGTAAAACGAATGTTGCTCTTCCAGAAATCTGTGGTTGAGGGATCATTAAGTTTACTCTTATTTTGTAGTAAACTTGCCGATTTAGCTCATGCAGCTGAAGG
>JANNWE010000230.1:0-13122 GCA_031414675.1 Cytophagaceae bacterium | reverse complement strand
TAATGCACTGCAGGATATATTTTCATGGGGACTTCATAAGGGTCTTCCCCAGTAATTTGTTTGTACATGTCAAACAGATTACCATATTCTTCTTTAACTAGTTCTTTTCCTAGGCGAGTAAGTGTTTCTAAATCTGGATTTTCGATGCCTAATTTTGTAGCTTGGGCTTTACCATATTTATTTACAAGATTAAATTTAAAATCTAGATAAACTGCCATTTTAGTAGTTCCAACTCCATAACCGGCATCACATCTTTCTTTAGCAGCTCTAGATGCAATATCGCGAGGAACTAAGTTTCCAAACGCAGGATATCTTCGCTCAAGGTAATAATCTCTTTCTTCTTCAGGTATATCATTTGCAACTCTTTTATCGTCTTTTTCTTTTGGAACCCAGATTCTACCATCGTTTCTTAATGATTCTGACATTAAAGTAAGCTTTGATTGATGATCTCCAGAAACGGGAATACAGGTTGGATGAATTTGAGTAAAACAAGGATTTCCAAAGAATGCACCTTTTCTATGGGCTTTCCAAGCGGCTGTTACATTGCTACCCATGGCATTGGTAGAAAGGTAAAAGACATTACCATATCCTCCTGTACATAATAAAACAGCATGTCCAAAATGTCTTTCAAGTTCTCCTGTTACTAAATTTCTTGCGATAATTCCTCTTGCTACTCCATCAATTTTTACGACATCGAGCATTTCATGTCGTGAAAACATTTCTACTGCCCCTTTACCAACTTGTTTTTCTAAGGCTGAATAAGCCCCTAATAGCAGTTGTTGCCCTGTTTGCCCGGCCGCATAAAATGTACGTTGAACTTGGGTTCCCCCAAATGATCTATTTCTTAACATTCCACCATAATCGCGAGCAAACGGCACACCTTGAGCAACACATTGATCAATTATAGAAGTAGATACTTCCGCTAATCTATGGACGTTGCCTTCTCTTGCTCTGTAATCACCCCCCTTTATGGTATCATAAAAAAGTCGGTAAACAGAATCCCCATCATTTTGGTAGTTTTTAGCGGCATTTATTCCTCCTTGAGCAGCAATAGAATGAGCTCTTCTTGGAGAATCTTGAAAACAAAAAGCTTTTACTTTATACCCCATTTCAGATAGCGTAGCAGCTGCAGAAGCACCAGCTAGACCTGTTCCGACGACTATAATCTCTAAGTGTCTTTTGTTCGCTGGATTTACCAAAGGCACGGTAGATCTATATTTTGTCCACTTTTCGCCAATTTGGCCTTCAGGCACTTTAGCGTCTAATTTAAATGTTACTTCTGCCATTATATTAATATATTAAACTACGCTTTTTTTTACTTAAGAAAATAGAAATAAATCGGCATTGCCGCATACCCAATTGGAATCAATATTCCAAAAATCCAAATGCTTAAAAATTTAAAAATAGGAGTATATTTAGGATGGTTAGCCCCAATGGTTTGAAAAGCACTTTGAAAGCCATGAATAAGATGAAAAGAAACAACAAACATGGCTAAAACATAAAACAAAACAAGCAATATGCTTTTGAATGAATAAGCCACCACTTGGTATAAATCTTTGACAATTGTTGTTTTAGTTCCGGCTGCTTCGTTAAAAGTTTCCACTTTTTTGGCTATTTGCGTATACCCTTGATCTTTCATAGAAGTTAACACCTCTCCAGTATTTAAATTTTCAATATACTGTACATATGGCAACGCCTCATTATGGTATTTGTACCAAAAATCACTCATGTGAACTACAATATAAACTAAGAGTATTGTGCCTAATATTGCCATATTTCTACTAAATACACTTGAAGCATTTTTCACAACGGAATAAGAAACTGAACGTGCTTTTCTATTTTGATAGGTAATATATAGCCCCCAAAATGCATGGAATAAAATTAATGCATAGTTTACATAGGAAACAATCTTAATCAGTGGGAAAGTGGTCATAAAAACGGCATAATTATTAAAAGCATAGCCACCGTCGTTTTTAAATAATTGCAAATTTCCAATAAGGTGTACTACCAAAAACGTACACAAAAACAAACCTGTAAGTGCCATTAGGAGCTTTTTACCTATAGAGCTTGTTAAAGTTTTTGTAATCCAAGACATAATGATTTTTTGTTTATTTAATTAAAATTTTATTGGCAATAAATACTTAGAAAAGTCCAATTAATAATTTTAATTCAAAAGTACTTCACAAACCATTTAGAATCAATATAAAAAGGCAAAATAAACTTTTTATTTAAAGATTAAATAAAAAACTATTGATAAATTCTATTTGTTTAAAAAAATTAAAACAAATTCTTTACAAACTAGAAAAAATAGGAAAATAGGATTTTCATTTAAATTTCCTAATCAATTATTTCAAATCCGCAAAAAGCTTTCAATACTTCAGGAATTTTGATTCCGTTTTGTGTTTGATTATTTTCTAGAATGGCTGCCAAAATTCTAGGTAAAGCTAATGCTGAACCATTTAGGGTATGTAAGAGTCGTGTTTTCCCATCTACTTTATAACGAAGCTTAAGCCTATTAGCTTGATAGGATTCAAAATTTGAAACTGAGCTTACTTCTAGCCACCGTTCTTGAGCTGCTGACCAAACTTCGAAATCATAAGTAAGCGAAGAAGTGAATCCCATATCACCACCACATAGACGTAAAATACGAAAAGGCAAAGCTAATTTTACTAACAATCCTTTTACGTGTTCTACCATTTCTTCTAAAGCTTGATAAGACTCTTCGGGTTTTCTTATTTGAACTATCTCAATTTTATCAAACTGATGCAAGCGGTTTAAACCACGAACATGAGCACCCCAGCTTCCGGCTTCTCTTCTAAAGCAAGGTGTATAAGCTGCATTTTTTTTAGGAAGCTCGCTGTCTGACAATATAACATCTCTGTACATATTGGTAACTGGTACCTCGGCAGTAGGAATAAGATATAAATCATCTGCATTGGCATAATACATTTGTCCTTCCTTATCTGGCAATTGACCCGTTCCAAATCCTGAAGCTGCGTTTATTACTATGGGTGGTTGTACCTCATAGTATCCTGCGGCTTCGGCTTCATTTAAGAAAAAATTAATTAATGCTCTTTGAATTTTTGCTCCTTTACCTTTATAAAATGGAAAACCAGCTCCAGCAACTTTATTTCCTAATTCAAAATCTATAATGTCATACTTTTTAATTAGATCCCAATGAGGCTGTGCCTCAGCAGATAATTTTGGAATTTGCCCAAATGAAAAAATAACCTCATTTTCTTCGGGGGTTCTACCAACTGGGACACTACTATGAGGCAAATTAGGAATAGTGACCATTAAATCTTGTAAACTGGTCTCTGTTTGTTTAAATATTTCTTCCAGCTCTTTTGATTTATTCTTTAAAGCTGCAGTTTCAGACTTTGCAATTTCTGCTTCGGCGGATTTTCCTTCTTTCATTAAACCACCTATTCGTTTTGCAAGTAGATTAGCCTCGGCTAAGGAATTATCCAATTCAAGCTTTATATCTTTTCGCTTTTGATCTAAATCTAAAACCTGATCTACTACTTCTGCTGCATATTTGAAAAACTTTTTTTCAAGACCAGCGATAGTAAAATTTTTGTTTTCTTTTATAAAACTTAATTGTAGCATAATATCCTTCTATGATAATTTATTTGTCCTAAATGATAATTAAGATGACCTAAAAGGTGTATTAGAAAATACTCAGTAGTCATTCTATAGCCTAAAACATCTTCAGGATAAATTTTTTCTAAATGATCTGGATTTAGACTTTCTAAAGTTTTAAAGACTACTAATTGGGTATTTTCAATTTTTTCCAACAAGTTATTTTTTGTAACTTTTTCGGCAAATTCCAATGGTCGATTTCTTATATATCCTGTATTTCCTAAAATTGCACCAATATAATTATTAAGGTTACCAATAATATGTAAACACAAATTTCCAGCTGAATTATTGATTCCATCACTTTTTAACCAAAGATTTTCTTCTTCTTCGAATGCTTCTATTTCAAGTTTTAATCGAATTAAATCTTTTTCAAAAACTTGAACAATTGATCTTTTCATTCTTATTAAACTTAAAAAAGCCCCACATTTAATGCATTTAAAGCATTATTTTTATCTTTTGTGTCCACCAAAATGGACATATTATGTTCAGATGCTCCATAGACTATCATTCTAACTGGGATATCCTTTAAAGCTTTCATTACTTTTAAAGCAATTCCAGCTTTGTCTGCCATGAAATTTCCTACAATACAAATAATACTTTGATTAAAATCATGTGGTTCAACTTCAGCAATTAGATTTAATTCCTCTGTAATTTTATCTAAGTTTTCATCATTATCAATTGTTACAGCCACAGACACCTCCGAAGTAGTGATCATATCTACTGGGGTTTTGTATTTTTCAAAAACTTCGAAAACTTTTCTTAAAAAACCATAGGCATTTAACATTCTAGTAGAGTGAATATAAATGGCAGTAATATTGTCTTTAGCGGCTATTGCCGTAATTTCAGAAACGTGATTTACTTTTGAAGTAATTAAAGTTCCTGCTGCTGTAGGCTCCATGGTATTCTTCAATCGAACAGGAACCCCTTTCATTTTTGCTGGAGTAATAGTACTAGGATGGAGGATTTTTGCTCCAAAATAGGCTAATTCGGCAGCTTCTTCGAAGCTCAACTCACGTACGGGAAATGTGCCTTTTACTATTCTTGGGTCGTTATTGTGCATTCCGTCAATATCGGTCCAAATCTGAATTTCTTCTGCATTTATGGCACCTCCAATTAAGGAGGCCGTATAATCAGACCCTCCTCGTTTTAAATTATCCACTTCCCCTCTTGGGTTTCTACAAATAAAACCTTGGGTAATTATTATCTTTTTGTTGTCTTGACCAAGGAGCAGCTGATTCAATTTTTCTTCAATCAATTTAAATTCAGGCTCATTATCCGCATCAATTCTCATAAAATCTAAAGCGGGAATCAAAACTGCACTATCGCCTTGCTCTTCTAAATAGGTGTAAAAAATTTGGGTAGATAGTAATTCTCCTTGGGCTACCAATTCTTTTTCTTGTTTCAAAGTAAAAGGACTAATTGCAGCTAAAGATTTAATAAAATCAAACTCCTTTTCAATGATTGTTGAACCTTTTAATAAACCATTTGAGGTTTTGTAAAGCGCAGAAATAAATGATTGGTAATGGCTCTTTAAAGAATCAATTATTTCGATTGCATATTCAATCTTTGAATTTTTTATTGATTCCCCTATTTCTAATAAGCTATTTGTTGTACCAGAAAGTGCAGAAAGAACCACAACTTTTCTTGAATTGTCAGCATTAACAAGGGTTCTGATTGAATTCATACGTTCGGGCTTTCCTACAGAAGTGCCTCCAAATTTCCAAACTTGCATATATTTTTACTATTCTTTAAAAAACTAAATTTTTATTCATTTAAAAACAAAAAGTTAAACAAGGCCTAACATCTTTATTGCTGTAATAGCAGCCTCGTCTCCTTTATTTCCGTGTTTTCCACCTGCCCTGTCGAGGGCTTGTTGATGGGTATTCGGTGTTAAAACACCAAAAATAACTGGCTTATTAAATTTCAAGGACACTTGAGTTAAACCTCCAGCCACGGCATGATTTATATAATCATTATGTCGAGTCTCGCCTTGAATAACACAGCCTATTGCAATTACTGCGTCAATTTCAGGCTTTTGAGCAAAAATCTGTGCTCCAAAACTTAATTCATAACTCCCTGGAACATACGCTTTAATAATGTTTTCTTCTAAAGCGCCGTATTTTATTAGGGTATTTATAGCCCCTTTTGCAAGAGGCTCTGTAATTTCGTCATTCCATTCGGCTATGACAACGGCAAACTTTTTATCGCTAACGTTAGGAAGCTTTTCGGTACTAAAAATACTTAAATTTTTATGTAATGAAGACATAAGAAATATTTTGATTTATTTGCACAAAAAAAGGATAAACTGTATGGCTTATCCCTTGATTATATCTTATTATTAATCTAGGTTACTCGCCAGCTTCCGTTTCCAGCCTCGATTTGTACTTTTTAGCTAAAGTCGCTTCAGTAGAAGCAGGATATTTAATAATTAGATCTGAATATACTTCTATTGCCGAGCTAGGATTTTTGGATTCAGAATATGCCAATGCCAATTTCATCATGTAACCTGGAGTAGCAAATTTATTTGATTTGTAATCAACGGCCTTTTGATAGAATTTAATAGCTTCATCCGTTGCTTTCAATTCCATTTGACAATCACCAATTAAACAATAGGCTTTTCCTTGTACAACTTGGTCGTTTGAAGAAAACTTATCCAATCTTTCAATCGCTTCTTTATATTTTGCTTGATTCATAAGTACAATTCCAGCAGATAAATTAGCTAATTTACCTCCTTTAGTAGAAGGATAATTATCTCCAATAGAAAGAAGGCCCTCATTTCCGCCCTGTCCTTTTAATGCTTGGTTTAAAGAATCTGCCTCGAAAGCAAAAAAAGAATCATAAAGAGCGGTTTGTGCTTCTTTTTCTTGCGTTTCGTTCCAATATTTATATCCAAAATATAAAGCAACTACTGCTAATAAACCTCCTCCAATATAAGAAAGTACTTTTTTGTTTTTTTCTAAAAGCCCTTCCGCTTTAAAAAATTCCTTCTTTAATGCGTCTGCATTTTCTATAATATCTATACCCGAATTTACTTTTTTTGCCATTTTTTTTTGTGTTCAAAAATTTTGGAGTGCAAATTTATGAAATTGATTGATAATAATTGCATTATTTTGTTTAAAAAATGCATCAAGATTATTAAATTATATCAAAAAAGCGTTTAAACAGGGCTTTTTTATCTTTATTCCATCACAAATGGATAATCTTTTTGTACATAAATATCCTCATACGCCTCATGGGCTTGAGGATAGGGTGATTCTTCAGCAAACTGAACAGACTCCTCAACAATTATTTTTATTTTAGCATCGATGGCCGTAAGTTCATCTTCTGAAGCAATATTATTTTCTAAAATTCGATGTTTTATTAACTCCACAGGATCTCTCATTTTCCATTCAGCAACTTCTTCTTTAGTTCTATATTTTTGAGGATCAGACATTGAATGGCCTCTATATCTATAGGTTTTAAATTCTAAAAAAGTGGGGCCATCTCCATTTCTAGCTCTTTCTGCAGCGCGTCCAACTGCTTCATAAACTATTTCTACGTCCATGGCATCTACTGGCTCTGCTGGCATGTCATACGCTTCGGCTAAGGTATACAATTCTCTTACGTTAGAGGTTCTTTCTACTGAAGTTCCCATGGCGTAACCATTGTTTTCAACCACAAAAATAGTGGGGATTTTCCATGTCATTGCCATATTAAAAGCTTCATGCAAAGCCCCTTGACGAGTTGCCCCATCCCCAAAATAACAAATACAAATTTTACCAGTATTTAAATATTTTTCTGCAAATCCAATACCCGCACCCATTGGAATCTGAGCACCGACAATACCATGGCCACCAATAAACCCTACTTCTTTGTCAAAAATATGCATTGATCCGCCTTTACCTTTGGTGGTTCCTGTAACTTTACCAAACAATTCGGCCATAATTCTTTTTGGTTCAGTCCCTAAAGCCAATGGATGTCCATGATCTCTATAAGCGGTAATGTATTTGTCTCCTTTTTCTAAAGCGGAAACTGCTCCAGAGGAACAAGCTTCTTGACCAATATATAAATGGCAAAAGCCTCTTATTTTTTGTTGACCGTATAATTGACCTGCTTTTTCCTCAAATTTTCTTTGAAGTTGCATAGACTCATACCAGTAGATATATTGTTCTTTAGTAAATTTTACTTTAGATGCTTCTTTTTTTTTTGCTGATGCCATAAAGAATCAATTTTTAGCTTAGATTGTATTTTGGTCTGCAAAAATAAGAATTAAAACTATATGGAAAGAGAAAAATTCATTAAATCTACTTTAAGGGCGAAATTATTGCATTTAGATGATATATTTCTTTCGTCGTGGTTGCTTATTGAAACTAGGACTTCCTTGAAGTTAAGCTGGAGCTCTGCGTGATGATTTTGTTTTTGTGCAATTTCAAAAACTTTATCTGTGAATTGTATTAGCTCTTGATAAGTATTAAATGTAAATTTTTTTTGAAGTTTGTCATTGACAACTTCCCAATTTTGTTCAAATAATAATTGTAGTTGCTTTTCCGAAATTTTCATTTAAAACTTGAATAAATTTAAATACAAAAGCAATAATAATTGCATATTGTTTATCGGGACTTGATTTTAAATGGCCCTCATTTCAAATAAGAACCCACATTGTCTTTTGTAACCAACTCGAAAGGTATAAGCACTTCTTTTTCGAAAGCCTGCTTTTTGACAATTTTAGCGGCAGTTTCTATAGCCCCTGCCCCTTGCTGTTTGGCATTTTGGAAAACCGTAGCATTTAATTCCCCTTTTTGTACAGAAGTCAATGCATCTTTGATGGCATCTACACCTATTACCAAAACTTTATCTTTTATTCCTGCTGCTTGCAGTGCTTTTACTGCTCCCAATCCCATTTCGTCGTTATGGGCAAAAACCGCGTTTATTTTGTCTCCATAAGATTGGATCCAATTTTGCATTAAATCCATGCCTTTGGCTCTATCCCATTCAGCAGTTTGTTGTGACAAAAGTTTAATTTCAGGAAATTGTTTTAAAATCTCTTTTGCACCTTCTTCTCTTTGGAGCTGGGCTGCTTGACCCATCAGACCTTGAATCATGACCAGGTTACCTTTGCCTCCCAGCTTTTCAGCTAAGTACTTCATGGCAATTCTTGCTGATTCTACATCATTAGAACCTACAAAAGCGGTTGGAGTTGCCTTGGTGGCTGAGTTTACATTGATAATTGGAATTTGTGCTGCCAATGCTTTTGCCACTGCTGGCGAACTGGCTTCAAACTCTATAGGATTTAGGATAATCACATCTACTTTCTGTGCGATAAAACTTTCAACTTGTTCTATCTGTTTTAATGCGGAGCCTTCGGCATCTACAATGATTAGCTCCACACCCATCTTATCCGCTTTTTTCTGCATTTCATCGGCAATATTCACAATGAATTCCTTTTGCATGCTGAGCATTGATGCCCCGATTTTTATTTTATTTTCGCTTGAATTTTTTGAAGAATTACAAGAGACAATATTAATTGAAATAAAAAGACAGAGTAATTTTTTCATGAAATTTTTAAGTTTTAAATTAGTTCAAATATAGTGGATTCGGAACACGGACTTAACAGATAAGACATAGAATTTTGTATAATTTGGTACCTCGATCACCGCTAATTTGTACAAGATACAAAAAAACAAAGTTCCACTGCTGACTAAGAAGCCATTTTTTTCTGATTCCAACTATCCAGCAGCACTGCTCCGATAATAATAGCACCCATAATAACTTGCTGGTAATAAGAACTTACATTTAGTAAATCTAAGCCATTGTTTATAACTCCGATTAATAGGGCTCCTATTAAAGTTCCAATAATAGTTCCTGTTCCGCCTGAAGTACTTGTGCCACCTATAATGGCAGCCGCAATGGCGTCTAACTCAAATCCTGCACCTGCGTTTGGCTGACCAGTTGTAATTCTTGAAGTAAGTAAAATTCCGGCCAAGCCTGCCAAAGTACCACAAAGTGCATAAACCGACATCTTAATTTTAGTGACATTAATACCTGATGCAAAAGCTGCTTGTTCGTTTCCGCCAATAGCATAAACATATCTACCAAAAACTGTTTTCTTTAACAATAGGTAACTAAAAATAAACACTACAATAAGAATTAAGATTGGAAATGGAACACCAAAAACCACCCCTCCACCAATGAAATTGAAAGAATCAGAAAGGTTGGAAATAGGACGGCCTTTACTCAATATCAAAGCCAAACCACGGCCAATGGTCATAATTCCTAAAGTGACAATAAAAGGAGCTATTTTGCTTTTGGTAATAATGAGCCCATTGATAAAGCCAAATAAAAACCCAGCCAATAAGCTACCTATAATTGGGAATATTAAAGGTAAATTAGGCTGCGATGCCAATAATGCAGCTACAACTCCTGCCACAGCTACAATTGAACCAATAGACAGATCTATTCCTCCCGTGATTATTACAAAAGTAACTCCAAAAGCCAATAGCGAATTAATTGCTACTTGAGTGAAGATAATGCTCCAGTTTGAAACTGTTAGAAACTGAGAATTGGCATAGCTTAAAAAACAACAAATGATGACAAAAGCTAAAAAAATTCCATATTGACGGAGGCTTTTAATGAATTGCATATTGCATAATTTTTTCTTGAGTTACCTCTTTTTTTGACAAAATTGCCATCTGTTTTCCTTTAGAAAGTACTAAAATTCTATCACAAAGACCTAAAATCTCCGGCATTTCAGATGAAATCAAAATAATGGCCAATCCTTTGGCTTTTAAGGTGTTGATTAATTTATAAATTTCAAATTTAGCTCCTACATCAATTCCTCTGGTAGGCTCATCTAGAATAATTATTTTTGGATTTGACATTAAAACTTTTGCAATCACCACTTTCTGCTGATTTCCTCCACTTAAATTTATCAATTTTTGGCCTAAGCCCGAGGCTTTAACTTTTAAATCGCCAAAAAATTCTTCTGTCAAGGAACTTTCTTCTTTTGTATTTACAAAACCAATTTTTGAGAACCTTTGTAAAGAAGAAAGCGAGATATTTTCTTTTACGGTCATTTGAGGTACAAATCCTAAGGCTTTTCGATCTTCACTTACGAAACCAATTCCTAATTTAATTGCATCAGATGGAGAATTTATATTTACAATTTCGCCCTTAATTTTAATGATTCCGGCGTCAATTTTATCTAGGCCTCCTATGGCTCTTACAATTTCAGACCGCCCTGCTCCTACCAATCCAGCCAATCCTAAAACTTCGCCAGCCTTTACTTCAAAATTGATGTCCCTAAAAATGTTTTTTCTTCTTAAATTATTTACGGATAAAAGTGTTTCCCCTAATTCTGTGCTTGATGAAGGAAAAAGCTCAGAAACTTCCCTTCCTACCATTAGCTTGATCAAAGTTTGATGGTTCAAATCTTCGGCTTTCTGAGTGATGATGAGTTTACCGTCTCGCAAAACCGTTATCGTGTCTGAAATTCTGAATATTTCATCCATTTTGTGGGAAATATAAACAATTGCAATACCTTGACTTTTAAGCTTTTCAATAAGACCAAAAAGTATGTCTACCTCTTTATCTGAAAGTGCCGAAGTTGGCTCGTCCATGATAATTATTTTGGCATTATTGCTGATAGCCTTGGCTATTTCCACCATTTGTCGGTCTGCTATGCTCAGATTTTTTAACTTTATTTTTGGAGAAATATCCAATTTCAAATCTGCAAGAATACGCTTAGATTTTGAATTTATTTCAGTCTCATTCAGCCAAGTAAACCTATGGCTTTCTTTTCCTAAAAAAATATTTTGAGCCACACTTAACTCTGGCACCATTACTATTTCTTGGTGGATCATGGCAATGCCTTTTCCTAAAATAGTATGAACCGAAAGACCTGATATTACTTCATCTTCTAATAAAACCTCTCCTTTATCCGCTGGCAACAAACCCACCAATATCTTCATCAAAGTAGATTTCCCGGCACCGTTTTCTCCCAAAAGGGCGTGTACTTTGCCTTTTTCTATAGCAAAAGAAATATTGTCAAGCACTTTTATACCTGAAAAGGATTTGGAAATGTTATTTATTTGAAGAATTATTGACATTTTGAAACACAAATGACACTGATTAAAGAAGATTTACGCTGATTTCATATTCAAAAAATACCCTGCCTGAACTAATTGCATTCCTTTTAAAGTACTATTTAAAAGTTTTTTATCATTTGTAATGAAAAAATCTACTTTATTTTCTAATGCTAATTGAAATAAAATAGCATCCTCCAAGTCTTCAAATTCCATACTTAATGCTCTGTCCAATATCAAATTGCTACAGGATAATATTTGAATTTTTCTAGAAATTTCGCCGAAAAACTCGACTCTTAAAGTTTTTGATAATAATTTTTGCAAAATATAATCCGTTGTTGCAACTACACTTTCTGAAAAAAAAGGCATCACTTCCCCATTATCAATTAGTTCGAAAAGCACAACGGCATCTTTGTGATAATGCCTTTGGTTATCAAGAAGATCGAGAATAATATTGGTATCAAGAAAAATCTTAGTAGCCATATTTATTCATTATTTTATCTTCTTTTATTTTTTCCTCATCCAAAAGTTTTCCAGAAAGAATTCCTGCATATTTTTTACTTATTTTTGGTTCATTTGCTAATGTTTCTATTTCTTTAAGCAACAAACCTTCTATCAGTTTTGAAACCGATGTATGTTTTTTTGCGGCATACACTTTTGCCCTAGAAACCAAAGTCTCGTCTATAGTTAAATTAAGCTTTACAGTCATAATCATACTTTTTTCTCAAATGTACGTATATTTTATAAACATACGTACACTTTCGACTCAATTTCAAAAATAACAAGAGTAATAATTCTCAGAGAGTAAAATATAAACTAGTAGTTACATCAGAAACTATAGGGTCTGAGTCAACTGTATTCTTTTACCAAATCACCACACATACTTCCCATCCACATGCGTATCTTTCCAGCTTTTGGTTTTGGCCGAGTCTATCACGGCAGCACAAACTTTCTGTGTTTGGAGAGCCTCCTCGAACGTCGGGGAGCATTTTGAACCATCTTCTAAACTTTTTAGGAAATCGGCTACTTGGTGAACAAAACTATGCTCCCAACCAATTCCGCAGCCTGGAATCCACCAATTTTTGATATAAGGATGGTCTCCATCAGTGATATGAATTGATCTCCAGCCTCTAAGGTCACTTTGATCGCGGTGGTCGAAATACTCTAAGCGGTTTAAGTCGTGCAAATCCCATTTTAGAGATGCGTCTGCCCCATTGACCTCAAAAGTATAAAGAGCTTTATGGCCACGTGCATATCGAGTAGACTCAAAAAGACCCAGTGAACCGTTTTCGAAATGACAATGAAAAAGACAGGCATCGTCTATTCCGACAGGTTCCACTTTTCCAGAAGATTGGTGAACCCTTTGTTTAACGAAAGTCTCGGTCATAGCGGAAACATCAACTATGCCTCCATTGAGCCA
>JANNWE010000229.1:0-2968 GCA_031414675.1 Cytophagaceae bacterium | reverse complement strand
AATAAAAGCAAGTTATATAATGCATAATGCCATATATCAAGTACCACTTCCTCAAAATGAGCCCGTACTAAATTACGCTACTGGAAGCACAGAAGCCATTAATGTAAAAAAAGCTTTAGAAGAACTTCGCTCTAAAACTTTAGAAGTACCCATGTACATAGGCAAGAACGAAGTTTTTACTGATAAAAAAATTAAGCTTTCTCCACCCCATGACCACCAACATGTGTTAGGCTACGCTTCTGAAGGAGAGGCTTTGCATGTTATGGCTGCTATCGACGCAGCTTTGGATGCTCGAAATAACTGGGCTAAATTGCCTTGGAACGAGCGAGCAGCTATTTTCTTAAAAGCTGCAGATCTTTTGGCAGGCCCATTTAGAGCCAAAATAAATGCCGCTACCATGTTAGGGCAATCAAAAAATGCTTATCAAGCCGAAATAGACGCAGCTTGTGAGCTTATAGATTTTTTGAGATTCAATGTTGCTTTTTATCAAGAAATTATGGCCGAACAGCCACAATCTTCCAAAGGGATTTGGAACAAACTGGAATACAGACCCTTAGAAGGTTTTGTGTTTGCATTAACTCCTTTTAATTTTACTGCTATTGCCGGAAATCTCCCTGCCAGTGCCGCAATGATGGGGAATGTGGTGGTCTGGAAACCCGCCTATACCCAGATTTATTCAGCCAATGTAATCATGGAGGTATTTAAATTAGCTGGCTTACCCTCTGGCGTTATCAATATGGTCTATGTAGATGGACCTACAACGGGGGAGGTAATATTTAATCATGCTGATTTTGCAGGAATTCACTTTACAGGTAGCACGGGTGTTTTTCAGGATATCTGGAAAACTATTGGAGGCAATATTCACAAATACAAATGTTACCCTAGAATAGTAGGTGAAACAGGCGGAAAAGACTTTGTGATTGCTCATAAATCTGCTGATGCAAAAGCAGTAGCAGTTGGTTTAGTTCGAGGAGCATTTGAATATCAAGGCCAGAAATGTTCGGCGGCTTCGAGGGCTTATATACCTTCCAACATTTGGGAAGATGTTAAAAAGTATATGCTGGCCGATCTAGCAGATATAAAAATGGGTCCTACAGAAGACTTCTCAAATTTTGTAAATGCAGTGATAGATGAAAAGGCTTTTGACAAAATTTCAGGCTATATTTCGGCTGCAAAAAATGATCAGAATGTTGAGGTAATAGCTGGAGGTGGCTTCGATAAATCCAAAGGATATTTCATAGAGCCCACTATAATTGTTGCAAAAGACCCTAAATACAGGACAATGGTGGAAGAGATATTTGGACCAGTTTTAAGCATTTTTGTATTTGATGAAGAAGCATGGGAAGAAACCCTCACTTTAGTAGATTCAACTTCTCCTTATGCTCTCACGGGCGCAGTTTTTTCCCAAGATAGATATGCTATTGATCAAGCCACTGCCACTTTAGTAAATGCAGCCGGTAATTTCTATATTAATGATAAGCCTACAGGAGCAGTAGTTGGTCAACAACCTTTTGGCGGTGCTAGGGCATCTGGAACTAATGATAAGGCGGGTTCTAAACTCAATCTTTTGCGTTGGGTTAATGCCCGTACCATCAAGGAAACTTTTGTTTCACCAACGGATTATAAATATCCATTTTTGGGGTAAATAATTTGATTATTTATAAAAAAAGGGATACAGGTTTTATTTGTATCTCTTTTTTTATAACTTAACTACTTTAGCCTTTCCCCAATCAATAGCTGCTTCCGCAGTTCGAATATCAACAAATTCATGCTTATTTATGAGTTTATTTAATTTTGAAAGACTTCCTCTCAAACCATAATAAGATTTAAACTTTCGAATTAAATTTAATCCGGGAACCATGGGTTGTTCTGCATCGAAATCTCTTGGATGAAAATAGGTCATCACGTAATCTGAGTTTTGTGTGAGCTTGTCCAAAACAGGAAACGGTAATAGCCGAAAATAACCCCCACCTGAAAAAATTAAGTTTTTATTAGCAAATGAGGCTAAGTTAATAGGAAACTCTTTTAGCCTCATTCCGTCGATATCTATCCAACAAGGTTCTGCATGTCCAAATTGCTCAAAACCTCCGTGAGAGCGTTTAGCTGGAAAAATAGAGGCATCTATTTCAATACCATTTTTAATCAACTCTTCAAAAACCCATTTGTTTTCTTTCATCAACGAAAATCCTGGAGCTCTGTAGGCTCTAACTTTTTTGCCGATTACATCCTCAATAGATTTTATAGAACGCTCCAAATCTTGGGTAAAAATTGTTCTACTTTGTTCGTAAGCTAGTTGATGTAAATCTGAATGTGTGGCTATTTCATGCCCTCGGCGGTCTATTTCTTTTATTACTTCTGGATATTTTCTTGCTACCCAACCTAAACAGAAAAAAGTGGCTTTTTGCTTACCTAACATACCATGGATTTTGTCCATATTTCTATGAATTCTGGATTCAAAACCTTCCCATTCGGCCTCGGTTTTGGTAGCCTCATTGTCTAAAATATGAAACCATTCTTCTATATCAAAAGTCAATATTTTCATTAAAAAAACTTTTTGCCCGCTGTATAAAATTCATCTACGTCTTTTCGAGTAGGGAATGTAAAATACGTCATTTCTTCTGCAGGATTTGGAATTAGTTGATATCCTCCTTTTTGAATCATTTCCACACATTCTATTATACTTTCCATCCCGATTTGTTTGGTATGATTTATCAGCTCTTCCTGGCTTTTATTGCCAATCTTCACTTTTTTCTGAACTAAAATTGGTCCAGAGTCTATGCCTTCATCAACAAAAAAAACGGAAACTCCGGTAAACTCTTCTTTATTTTTTAAAACCCAAAATGAGGGCATCAAACCTCGGTATTTGGGCAATAAAGCGGTATGAAGATTAACACACCCATAAGTGGCAAGTTCTAAAAGCGGTTTCTTGAAAATCTGATTTCCACCTATAGACACCAATAAATCGGGC
>JANNWE010000228.1:0-3566 GCA_031414675.1 Cytophagaceae bacterium | reverse complement strand
AAAGGGTATTCCTGATGGTAAGGCCAAAATACTTTTTGCAAGCCAAAATTTTCATGGACGTACTTTAGGAGTCATTTCCGCTTCTGTAGATCCTAGCAGTAGAAAAGGCTTTGGTCCGTTTTTGCCAGGATTTGAAGTAATTGATTACGACAATATCGAGGCATTAGAGAATGCTTTGCTTGCCGACCCTTTTATTGCAGGCTTTATTGTAGAACCTATTCAAGGCGAAGCAGGAGTAAAAGTCCCGGCAAAAGGATACTTAAAAGAAGCTGCAAAACTATGCAAAGCCGCTAATGTGCTTTTTATTGCGGATGAAATTCAAACTGGTATTGCTAGAACTGGCAAAATGTTATGCATTGACCATGAAAACATTAAAGCAGATATTGTGATTTTAGGAAAAGCGTTATCCGGAGGGGTTTTCCCCGTTTCAGCTGTCTTGGCCAACGACGATATTATGCTGTGTATCAAACCAGGAGAACATGGCTCCACTTATGGAGGAAACCCATTAGCTTGTGCGGTTGCTAAAGAAGCCCTACAAGTAGTAATTGATGAAAACTTAGCAGAAAAAGCTCAAACCTTAGGAGAGATTTTTAGAAGCGAGATTAATAAATATATAGAAAACAGTCATATAGTTACTTTGGTAAGGGGGAAAGGCCTTTTAAATGCTATAGAAGTTAATACAAATGAAGATTCAGATTTGGCATGGAATATTTGTGTAGCTCTTAAAGACAATGGACTTCTTGCTAAACCAACACACGGCAACAAAATAAGGTTTGCTCCTCCATTAGTAATTACGGAGACACAAATGAGAGAGGCGATAAACATTATTACTAATACTATTAAAACTTTCGAATAAACAATATTTCACCTATTTAAAAAGCCTTTTTCATTTTGAATTAGGCTTTTTTTGTGAGAAAAACTATAAAAATCTATTTAGCCTAAAACCGTTCTGAAAAAATGCATCGCAATCAATCCTATTCATTTAAAATCTAATTAACATCTCTTTTTAAAAAAGCGGATTTTGAGCTTCCTGTTTTTGAGACCTTATAATTGAATAATAGTTCATTGTCAAATAATTTTAATAAATTTGTAGGATATACTTAATCCGTGGTAAATGGGCTTATTTGATTTTTTTAGTAAAGAAAAAAAAGACACACTAGATAAAGGACTGGAGAAATCTAAAGCCAGTATTTTCGACAAAATTTCAAAAGCTATAATTGGTAAATCGAAAGTAGACGAAGAAGTTTTAGACGAATTAGAAGAAATTTTGATTAGCTCAGATGTTGGCGTTGAAACAACAATAAAAATAATAAAACGTATTGAGGCTCGAGTTGCGGTTGATAAATTTGCCACTACCGACGAACTAGATATCATTTTAAGAGAAGAAGTTGCAAAATTGCTTGCGGAAAATAATTCTCAAGATGTTCAAAATAGTTTTGAAACAGAAAACCTCCCCAAGCCTTATGTGCTCATGGTAGTTGGAGTTAATGGAGTTGGCAAAACTACAACTATTGGTAAACTTGCCTATAATTTTCAAAAAAATGGAAAAAAAGTTGTTCTTGGTGCTGCCGATACGTTCAGGGCGGCTGCAGTTGATCAGCTTAAACTTTGGGGCGAAAAAGTTGGTGTGGTAGTAATAGATCACGGAATGAATGCCGACCCCTCTTCTGTGGCCTATGATACAATAAAAGCGGGAATCGAACTTAAAGCAGATGTAATTATCATTGACACAGCTGGCCGTCTTCATACCAAAGTAAACTTAATGAACGAGTTAGGCAAGATAAAAAGAGTTATGCAAAAAATACTTCCAGAGGCTCCTCACGAAGTAATGTTAGTTTTAGACGGAAGCACGGGCCAAAATGCAGTTATTCAAGCTCGTGAATTTACCAAAGTAACTGATGTTAACTCATTAACAATAACAAAATTAGATGGTACTGCAAAAGGCGGAGTGGTAATTGGAATCTCTGAAGAATTCAAAATCCCTGTGAAATATATTGGTGTAGGGGAAAAAATGGAAGACCTTCAAGTATTTAACAAGATGGCATTTGTGGAGAGTTTATTTCAAAAATAGAATTTAAATTTTGATTACAATCAATTATTTCAATTTGCAGAAAGTCCCTTTCTTTTTTTCTCAAAATAAAAAAAGGAAGCTGACACCATCATAAAATAGCAAATCGATAGTGCATAGGAAGCATAAATAAAGAAATCTATATTGGTAGTTTTCGATTGAAAGAAGTTCTTATAAAACAAAACTGTTAAACTACCAAAATAAGCATAATAATCCGCTAATGTTATCATGAACCCTACAGTGCCAGTATATTTAAAAGCAGCTAACATACGTTCAAAGTAAAGGCTATTACTCATTGCATAAGCCACATATGCACCAAAGCCTACGCTAATTAGCCATAAAATAGGATTAATTATTCCCATTTGAAATAAGATTGTAGCTAATCCAACAATTAAAGCACCTACTAAAAGCAAAATCTGAATGACTCCAAAAGCAGTAGCATGCTTTGGAATAAAACGCATACTCGCCATCAACAATAATACAACTATAGCAATCGGAATCTCAGTTTGAGTAAATAAAGCTGTTTGGCCTTCAAATCCTAACTCTTTTAGCATTTCAGGCATAAAATTATCTCGAAATTCTCTATATGCGGTAAGCAAAACATAAGACGCTATAAAAAGTATAATTCCTAAACCAAATTCTTTTATAAAATCCTTACGCTCAGATTTTGACATTGGCTTCCTTTCTACTCTATCAAGTTTGTCTTTTTCTGAAGGAGGCGGCACTTGGGCCAAAAACCACACAGAAACTGCTAATGGGATATACATCAATGAATCTGCAATAAATGGCATCAAAAATTCAGAAGTATCAAAACTTCCAAGTATCCATTTTCCTATGCTTTTAGCAAAACCAGAACCTACAATAAAAGAAGCAGTTAGGGCGGCAACCAATAAATCAGTATTTTTTCGACCTTCTAAAAATCCAAGAATAACCCCATAAAATAATCCCAAAGGCAAGCTTCCAAGAAAAACAAAAACTAAATTATACGGAGCTGGAGTAATTCCAAAAAAAAGCATGCTAACCAAGGAAAGAAATGTAAAAAGCAAAAGGCCCTTCGCTCTATTTTTAGATTTCATTTCTGAAACTACCTTTACTCCAATACCTTTTGAAACCGCAAAACCTAAAACTTGGGCTGTGATTATCAATATTTTAAAATGAATTCCCCAGAAGTAAATTTCTTCAAAAGTTGCAGCCGTGTATGCTCTTCTAAAAGGATAAAAACACAAATAGGTACAAAATGCAGCCAAAGCAGCAAAAAGCGTTTGAAGCCAAAGAGGACTATTCTCTATCCATTTTTTAATCATTGCAAATTCAATTATTCGAAAGATACAAATTAGAGGATTATTCTTATTAATTTCTGTAATATTTAAAAAAATGACCTCTTTTAAATTTATTAAAAAATAACTTGCTACTAAATAGAATAATAAAGTAAAGCCTGTTAATCTAATTTGATAAAATTAGAAACCATTTTTTAATGATTAGGAGGAAATTTAAAATA
>JANNWE010000227.1:0-4034 GCA_031414675.1 Cytophagaceae bacterium | reverse complement strand
AAAATTAGGTCAGCACCAAAGGTCAGACCGGTTAATACGTGGATTCATAATTTTAAGAACAGTTATTTCTAAAGCGAAAGATGAATTTTTTTGACCAATAGGTCTGACCTCTAAAAAAACATTTAAGGGGTCTGGCTTGGGGTACTGACCCTCGCAAAAAAACTTTTAATGTGTATGATTTTTTGGTCTGACCTATAAAAAACATTTAAGGGGTCTGGCCTGCGGTACTGAACCTATTAAAAACATTTAATTGGCTTAACCATGAGTACGACGTATTACAAAAAAAACTAATTCTTCAAATATAATGGATCGGAATACCCATTATTAAAATATTCAAGATCCTCGACAGTAAGTTGGAAAATCTCCAAGCAAACCTTGGTATTTATTAATTTCCCATTTCTTAAACCAAATAAATCTCGAAAAGAGCTGAAAAACCAATCTTCCAACTTATTTACTAACTTGATGTCAAAGGGGTTACTCAAAACATAACAAATTAAATTTTTTAGGTATTGAGGCTCTGTATTGTCCACCAATTTATATTTAGTTTTTTGCCTAAATAGTGAACCAGTTCTGTTATATTTCTTATTAAAATCCTGGGCATATTCACTCAAAATCAGTCTAAAAGCATTGGTTATTCTGGTTAACTCCAAGCTTCCAATCTTTACTTTTTCATTACTTCTTTCCGAGCTTAGAATTATTATATGAAAGTGGTTCGGCATCAAGCAATAGGTCAAAATCGTACAATTGGGTTTCAAATGAAAATCTAACTTTCTAAGAAAACTTAAATAATCGGCAGCATCTATAAATGTCGTTTCTCTATTGTTGCCTTGGTTGTAAATGTGGTAAATCGAATTGTTATAAAACTCCATTGTGTTGTTGTTAAATCTTTTCGAAAATAAGATTTAATTTTTTGAATTTCAAAGTATTATATAAAAAGATAGGGTAGCCAAGTTTAGAGCTTTATTTTTTTATTTTGAAGTGCACAAATTTTTATGAAATACGTAACAATTTCCAGGTCTGACCTTCGGTGCTGGTCTTCCATAAATTTTTACATTGCTCAAAATATTAGCAAACTGTAGCAAAATTTTTTAGCACAAATAAATACATATACATTTGGTGCATGAAAGAAGGCATAAGCCATTCTATAATAAGCTTTTCAAAAAATTTAAACATCAAACACCATGGCGAGAATCATTGTTCCGAAGCATTTAGTTAAGTCAAACCAGGAGATTACATCTTTGCTAAAAAACCATTTTCCTGATTTATCACCAGAAAAATCAAGTTCGTTTAGTCATAATTTTTACGGCACAAACAAAGATGATTATCAAACTTTGACACCCATATTAAGAAGGGTAAAGGGTACATTATACATTATGGGTTTCGCTTGTTATTGAGTTCATTCATTCAATAGTTTATTATATAGTTCAAACTTTAAGCAAATTATCATCATCTAAACAATCAAAATCATGGCCAGAATAATTGTACCTAAACACGTTGTGAAGTCAAATGGAGAAATACCTGCACTTTTGAAGGCTCAGTTTCCAGATTTGTTGCCGATGAAAATAAAATCATATAGCCATTTTTATTTCGGAACAATAAAACAAGGCAACCAAACCTTGATGCCAGTTTTCCAAAGAGAAAATGGTACTCTGAGTATCAAGGGCTTTGTATGAATTCATATTATTTTATTTAAGACGTTAGATTTTCAACTTTAAATTATTTCTTTGGCCTAAGTAATAACCTTCATTTCAAATGTGTCCTTGATTTAGAAATAGTTACTAAGTCTTAGCTTTACCTATGTCATTGACAAATTCGTAAAAGCTATAAGTCATTGCAGCAAAGAATGTTTTCAAAATTATCGTTAAGATATTGGATGCTATTCCTTTCATAAAGGCTAAACTCTTCAGGGCTTGAAATGCTCACAAAAATATTTTTTTCAAAATAAGAAATTATTTTTAGAATTTTGGTTTTATTTTCTGGGATAATCTTTGCCACCAAATCAATGTAAGGCTATCAATTAGTATTTTATCTTTTGGAAATAATTGGCTATTTTTGAATAATTCATTTACAGCGATAACAGATTTTTCTTTAGTATCAACACTTTTAATTTTGCCCTTTAATTGAGCTAGTTTAAGTTTTTTTTTAAAGTCACCAACTCTATAATTGGTTTGATATTTCGAGTATTTTAATTTCTATTTACCATTTAAAATCTTGTTTATCAGTGCATAAAGTTGATTTTCGAGTAGTCTACAATGAAGTATTCAATATTCATATTCAATTTTATTAAGGTATTTAACTTAATTTGAAACATTTAAAACTTTAAATGCCAATTAAAAAGATTTCATTGTAGTTTTCTTAAATTTCATTTAATTTTAGGCTAAATATTCAATCTTAAAAAATGAAAAAAGAAAAAACTCAAAATCGTAGAAATTTTATTACTCAAGCAGCGGCTGCAATTGGAGGTTTTATGATAGTTCCCCGCCATGTCTTGGGAGGGAAAAATAGCTTGGGCGAACTTTTTATAGCACCAAGCGATATTATTAATCTAGGTTTTATAGGTACGGGTAAACAGGGTAAGGGCTTAGCTAATTCGTTTTTGGGTACTGGAGAAATCCGAATTACTGCCATAAGTGAAGTGTATAAAGCAAAAGCAGCACAAATGCTTGAACGTATCAAATTAGCACATGAGAAAAACACTGCCTTGGGAACATATTCAGGTATTCCTGTTTATGAAGATTTTAGAGAACTTCTTGGTAGAAAAGACATAGACGCCGTTGTTATTGCAACTCCTGACCATTTGCATGCTGTAATGGCAGTAAAAGCTGCCGAGGCAGGGAAAGATATTTATTGTGAAAAACCTCTGGCTTTAACCGTAAAAGAGGGAAGAGCGATGGTAAATGCTACTAGAAAACACAAAAGGGTGTTTCAAACCGGTAGTATGCAACGCTCTTGGCCTGAATTTAGGCAAGCTGCTGAATTGGTTCGAAATGGTTATATTGGGGAGATCAAACATATTAAAGTAAATGTGGGTAAACCTCCCATAAAATATAATCTCTCAGAAGAGCCTATGCCTGAAGGATTAGATTGGAAAAAATGGTTAGGGCCTAATGATTTTGTCCCTTTTAATTCTGAATTGGCACCTCCGCTTAGCAAAGATGTTTTTCCAAATTGGCGATTATATAAGGAATTTGGTGGTGGAATGGTAACCGATTGGGGTGCTCATATGTTTGACATCGTACAATGGGCCTTAGAAATGGATGCTAGTGGTCCAGTTTCACTTACACCTGCCAATGGCAAGGATGTAAAATACTTAACCCTAAAATACGCTAACGGAATTACTATGACGCACGAGCCATGGGAATGGAATAATGCAATACATTTTATAGGTTCTCAGGGTGAAATAAAAGTGCAACGTAAGAAAATTGAAACCAATCCTACTGATTTAGCAACTAGAGTAATAGGAGAGACCGAAAAGCATGTGTACAAAAGCGACAATCATTATAAAGATTTCTTACAAGCAATGCGTAATAGATCATTGCCTATTTGTGATGTAGAAATAGGACACAGGACTTCATCGCTTTGCAATATTGCCAATATCGCCTATGAATTGAATCGCCCTTTAGCTTGGGATCCTAAAAAAGAAATGTTCCATAATGATTAAGAAGCGAATTCACTTTTAGGAAGAAAACTAAATGGCGATTGGGCTATAAAAATTTAATTTTTCAATAATTTAGTTCAAATGCATTTAAAAAGAGATGAACTGAATTAAATCATAAATCAAGCTAAGGCAAACTCTGAAAATCTATTTGGGGTTTGCCTTTTTTTAAAGGTCTTTCAAAAGTTTTTTTTATTTCCACATTGTCGTCAAAAAAGCCGCAGTTTTTAAGGTAAAATTCTGGTCCTTTTAATCCTCCAGCATAATCTTTTCGATAGCCAATACGGGCTGTGGCATCTGCAGAGAATGTAATTTTGTTGATTTCTATCCATCCTTTTTGAGAATCGAATGCCCATTGGTTAGTATAATTGGCTTCTCT
>JANNWE010000226.1:0-3018 GCA_031414675.1 Cytophagaceae bacterium | reverse complement strand
ACACTTCCATACATTTCTACCGTATTTCCTATTACTTTTTCAATCTGAACTTCACGTTCTTTCCATATCCTTTGCATAGCTCTTTTCTCTCTATCCAGTTCCTGTTTTAGATTCGTAAAGCCTTCCACAATAGCTTCTAATTGTTGCCTAAATTGTGAACCGGTAAGATAAACATACAGCATTCCCATTTTATCTGCTTTATTTTCTTGTGACACTTTCACACTTTGAGTTTTCAACAATATTTGCCTTAAAATAAACACTAAAGCATTCATTTCATTAAAATTACAGACCCAAACTCCTTCTTTTTGTCCAAAACGATCCATATCTTTGGGCATAGTTTGTGTTATCAAAACGGCTATTTCTGCCCCAATGTTTCTTTGATCATCTTTCAATTTCTCAATCCAATCGTTAGAAAAATTTTGTGTTCGTTTACTCTCAAAAATAATTTTTCCACATTCTTGGCCAAACTCATTTACTACTGTTTGCACTGCATCAGCACCCCTCATTCCTTTACCTACTTCTTCTATTCTGTCAAAAATATAATTTTTCCTTAAAAGCTCTTCTAAAGCCAATTCTTGAACTTCACCTTGAAGCTGCATAGAACCTTGCTCGGCTTTACGTTGCATTTCTTTTACCAGATTCATCTGGTTTTCTAATTTCTTTTCATACTCTTTTTTTACTAATTCAAATTCCTCATCTTTTCTTTTTTTTGCTGCTTCTTCAATTTCTCTTGACCGCTCCAATAATTGTTTTTCCAACTGAATTTTAAAAAGGTCTTGCTGATTTTTTAGTTCTTGTTCTTTTTTTAATAATTCTATTTCCTTTTCTCTTCCTTGAATTATAAGTTTTTGTTTTTGTTCGTTATCGGCTGTTAAAGCAGCAAGCATAGCCGCATTTTTTTCATCTGACCGCTTTTGAGCTTCTGACTGAGCTATTGCCCACATTTTCTTTTTTTCCTCTTGTTCAAAAACCTTTTTTTCTTCCGCCATTTTTGCTTTAAGAGCTTCAATTTTTGCCTCATTTAGTTTTTCTTGAGCGGCTATACTTTTATTGAGTTCTATTTCTAAATGCTTTTGCAAGGCTTCGCCAGCATCAAATTGATGACCGCAATTAGGGCAAATTGTAAGGTTTTGTTTCATTCTTCTTTAATGGAGGAAATACAAAAGTAATCAAAATAAAAAGTTGAAAAGAATAATGAAAATTAAAAGATTGGTAAGGTTTTTTGAAATATTAAAATTTACAATTTTTTTTAAAATGAAACAATTTTAACTAGAAAAGCGATCTGCAATAAATTTATTATTAAAAAAAATAAAATCTATTTAAAATTAAGCCCAAGCCACTGAAATCTGTCTTTGTTCACCAAGACCTTCCACTCCTAATTCTACTACATCGCCTGGTTTTAAATACATTGGTGGCTTCAAACCTAATCCCACTCCGGCTGGAGTGCCTGTAGATATTACATCACCTGGTAAGAGTGTCATGAAATTACTTAAATAGCTTACTATGGTTTTAATATCAAAAATCATATCGCTCGTATTTGAATCTTGCAATAAAGTACCATTAAGCTTTAGCCACATTTTTAGATTCTGCGGATCATTGACTTCGTCTTTTGTTGCCATAAATGGCCCCAAAGGAGCAAAAGTATCATTCGATTTTCCTTTTACCCATTGGCCTCCGCGTTCTAATTGGAATTCTCTTTCACTATAATCGTTATGCAGGCAATAACCTGCAATATGATCCATTGCTTCGCTTGCATCGATATAACTTGTTTTTTTTCCAATAACAATAGCCAACTCTACTTCCCAATCTGTTTTTACGGAATTTTTAGGAATAATCACATGATCATTTGGACCACAAATTGCTGAAGTTGCTTTAAAAAACACAACGGGTTCTTTTGGAATAGCTGCACCAGATTCGGCCGCGTGTTTAGCATAATTTAATCCAATACAAATTATTTTTGAAGGCCTTGCTATGCATGCACCTAATCGAACATTTCCACCAATCACTGGACATGTATTTTCATTTGATAATAACCAATCAGCTAATCGTTTTAAACCTTCAGTTGCAAAAAACTTTTCATTATAATCTTCTCCAAAGGCTGAAACATCAATAATGTTATCATTATTAATTAGTACCCCAGGTTTTTCTTCTCCAAATTCTCCAAATCTTACTAATTTCATTTTATTTATTCTAGAATATTTAAATCAACTATTTAATTTAACAAAACCGCCATCAATAACATAATCTGTCCCTGTATTAAATGCAGCTTCATCAGAGGCTAGATAAACTGCCAATGCGGCTATTTCCTCAGGCTTAGCCATGCGTCCTATAGGCTGTGATTTTGAAAGTTTATCAAACATTTCTTTCTCTTTTCCAGGATAATTTTTCTTCAAAAATCCATCTACAAAAGGCGTATGAACTCTTGCCGGTGAAATGCTATTGCAACGTATTCCCATATCAATATAATCTTTAGCTACTTGATATGTTAAAGCTAATATTGCTCCTTTGCTCATGGAGTATGCAAAACGGTCTGCAATACCAACAGAACCAGCTATAGATGCCATATTAATTATTACACCTCCGCCATTATTAATCATCAATGGCATTACAGCATTTATGCAGTTATAAACACCTTTAATATTAACATTGTAAATTCGATCTAAATCTGCTTCAGTAGTAGATTCTACCGTACCTACATGCCCAATGCCTGCATTGTTTACCAAAATGTTTATGGGCTGAATAGCGTTTATTTTAGCTATTTTCTTTTTTACTTCTTCTTGTTTAGATACATCTACCCGATGGCAAAATGCCTTTGCACCATTTGCATTTATTAAATCTGCCTCACGTTCCGCCAAATCAAGGTCAAGTTCGAAAATATGCACTACGGCCCCTTGAATAGCAAATTTTCTTGAAATTTCAAGCCCAATTCCGCTGGCCCCCCCGGTTACAATCGCAACTTTCTTATTTAATTTAAACATAATCTATACATTAAAACCTAGGTTTAAGAATCAAAAATAG
>JANNWE010000225.1:0-2541 GCA_031414675.1 Cytophagaceae bacterium | reverse complement strand
GAATGGCAAAAAATGAAAGCTAAAAAAGCGGCATTGTTAGCCTTAAAATATCATGAATCAACTAAGGACAGTATAGAATTGGAGGATAATCAAAGCCTTAATTGGCAGAAAAGATGAAAAGAGCTGATTTCTCAAAAATTGATTTATTTTCTGAAATAGAAATAGAAATTGAAAAAATTGAAGGATTTCTTTCAGCCGAAGGTATAGATATTTTGCCCAATAATGAATTTGAAAAATTCTCACATTTAGAATTTAAACCTGGCTTTGCACCATTTTTGGGAGGGCCTTATGCAAGTATGTACTTAAATAGGCCTTGGACAATTCGCCAATATGCGGGTTTTTCTACTGCACAAGAAAGTAATAACTTTTATAGAAGGAATTTGGCTCAAGGTCAAAAAGGACTGTCAGTGGCATTCGATTTGGCAACACATCGCGGGTATGATTCTGACCATCCCAGAGTGTTTGGAGATGTAGGTATGGCAGGAGTAGCTATTGACACCGTTGAGGATATGAAAATACTTTTTGACAAAATTCCGCTAGCGGAAATGTCAGTTTCTATGACAATGAATGGTGCGGTAATTCCGGTTCTAGCTTTTTTTATTGTGGCTGCAGAAGAACAGGGTGTTAAAATGGAGCAACTTTCAGGTACCATACAAAACGACATTTTGAAAGAATTTATGGTTCGTAATACCTATATTTATCCACCTGAACCTTCCATGAAAATAATTTCTGACATTTTTTCTTTCACAGCTAAGAAGATGCCTAAATTCAATTCTATAAGTATAAGTGGGTACCACATGCACGAGGCTGGAGCTCCTGCTCATATTGAACTAGCCTACACCCTGGCTGATGGTTTAGAATATTTAAAAACGGGTATAGCTGCGGGTCTGGATGTAGATGATTTCGCTCCTAGGTTGTCATTTTTTTGGGGCATAGGTATGAATTTTTTTATGGAGATTGCTAAACTGAGAGCGGCAAGACTTATATGGGCAAGAATTGTTAATAGATTTAATCCTAAAGACCAAAAATCCTTGGCTTTAAGAACCCATTGCCAGACCTCGGGTTGGAGTTTAACTTCTCAAGATCCATATAATAATATTGCCCGCACTGCTATCGAAGCAATGGCAGCAGTTTTTGGAGGGACACAATCGCTACATACCAATTCCTTAGATGAAGCTATTGCTTTACCAACCGATTTTTCTGCTAAAATAGCTAGAGAAACTCAAAAATATTTGCAAAGTGAAGAAGTAGGAATAACTAATGCAATAGATCCTTGGGCAGGCTCCTACTATGTGGAATATTTAACAGATCAATTAGTTCAAAAGTCATGGGATTTAATACAAGAAGTGGAAGTACTTGGGGGAATGTTGAAAGCAATTGAGAAAGGAATACCAAAATTAAGAATTGAAGAAGCCGCCACAAGAAAACAAGCCGCAATTGATAGTGGAAGAGATAAAATAGTAGGAGTAAATTGCTATATTTCTGAAGAAAAAGTAAATTTGAATACTTTGGTGATTGATAATGCAGCGGTTAGAGAAGGCCAAATTGCTTTAATTAATAAAATCAAAGCAGAAAGAGATTCTCAAAAAGCACTAGAGGCACTAAAAGAAATCACCAAATGTGCAGAAACTGGTTTTGGGAATTTATTGGAAAAAGCAATTCTAGCTGCAAAAGAAAGATGCACTTTAGGTGAAATATCGGAGGCCTTAGAGAAAACTTTTGGACGATATTCTGCCCAAATACAGACTGTAAAAGGCGTATATTTAAAAGCTATGAATAAAGATAAAATTTTTGAAGAAGCACAGAAATTAAGCAATGTTTTTGCCGAAATGGACGGGAGAAGACCGAGGATTTTAGTAGCAAAACTAGGGCAAGATGGACATGATAGAGGAGCAAAAGTAATAGCCACTGGATTTGCTGATATTGGTTTTGATGTGGATATTGGACCTTTGTTTCAAACTCCAAAAGAAGCCGCAAAACAAGCTATTGAAAATGATGTTCACATAGTTGGAATAAGTTCTTTGGCTGCGGGGCATAAAGCACTGGTCCCCGAGGTTATATCAGAATTGAAAATTTTGGGCCGACCAGATATTTTTGTAATTGTTGGGGGTGTGATTCCTCCCCAAGATTATGAATTTTTATTTAATTCGGGGGTAAAAGGAATATTTGGAACGGGTACTTCTATTGCTCAAGCAGGAAAAGAAATTATTGAATTATTGATTAAAGAATATTGATTTACTTCGAAGATAGTAGATTTTTAAAAAGCTAAATAGAAAAATTAAGCCTTGTATTTAAAGTAGTAATATGAGTAAGAAAAAGGAAATCTTAAAAGAAAAGTTGGCTAAGGCATATTTAGGAGGGGGCAAATCCAAAATAGAAGCACAACATAAGAAAGGTAAGCTTACAGCTAGAGAGCGTATTGAAGTTTTATTGGACGAAAATTCTTTTGAAGAGATTGGAGCCCTAGTTATTCATCGAACCAAAGATTTTGATATGGAAAATCAAATTTATTATGGGGACGGGGTAGTAACTGGTTATGGG
>JANNWE010000224.1:0-5408 GCA_031414675.1 Cytophagaceae bacterium | reverse complement strand
GTATTATTTCATCAACTAGGCCTTGACGCACTTCGCCTGAACTTCTATACAAACCTATGTTTCCTCCTTCTCTAGCCTCACCAATAACTTTCCATGCACCAGCCTCTAACTCCGCTTTCATCATTTCTATCCACTTATAAGGAGCGAAAATCTTTTCGGCGTCTTTTGAGCCAACTTCAGAAAGCACTTTGCCTCTTGCTGCCAATTGTTTGATATATCCACACTTTTCATCGTGAGGTAAGGTAATTGAACCATCTGAAACTTCAGCCATTTCTAATCCAAATTTATCCAAAACTCTCATGTAATCTTCAAACTGATTTCGTACTACAAAGGCTTCAAAGAGAGTTCCTCCAAAATAAACAGGTATATTTGCTGACTTGTAAATAGCGAGTTTTTCCTCCACATTTGGGGTCACAAAAGAAGTGGCCCAGCCAAGTTTAACAATATCAATATAATTAGCAGACGTACTCAGCATGTCTTCTGTTTCACGAATACTTAGGCCCTTGTCCATTACCATAGTAAGTCCTGCATTCCTTGGTTGAGCTTCACGCTCAGGGATTTGTGAAAGCGTATAATTCATTAATTACCGATGTTAATTTTAAACTTTTGCAAAAATACAAAAACCCATGAATGTTTTTTGAATTAATAGATTTTAATTAGATAAATGCAATTGCGAAACGTAAAAATCTATGCTAGCAATCAAATTACTTTTGGCAGGTTTTTAATGCGCTATAAATAGCTGTATGAGCGGATGAAATACATAAAAGAGTGGCTTTTTTATCGATTTTTTTTCTTGTGAAGGAGTAATTTTGGATGTAGTTCGCTTCCTTTAATTACAATCAGGTTTACTTTTTCTATAGCAAGGGCACCATGCTTAGTTAGACAATGCAGCAATTATCGGCTGAAAAATAGTCCAGTTTTTTTAGAAGATATATTTTGTTTGGATTTTGTTTTGGAAATAGTCCAATAAAATCAAAAATAGGGTTTATTACTCATTTTTGAGTCTTAAAATCATGTTTTATTTAGAAATAATCAAGTTTTCTTTTGAAAATTTCAAAAAAAATTAGTTTTGGTTTGATATTTTTATTCCTAGCTTTCGTTAATAAGTACACTATAAAACAGACCGATATTATGTTACCTCTAACAGAAATCGAAATAATAAATTGGAAATTTATCTGTAATATTGTATTTTTTTGGTATTTGAAAACAGAATGTATAGAAAAATAAAATGTATTTTTTTCTTTAGTTTAGTCTATCTTGGTTTTTTGTCAAGCACTTTTTGTCAGGAATTTTATAAAGTTTCCAACATAAAAGTATCAGGCAATATTCGAACAAAAACTGCCATTATTCTAAGGGAAATAAGTTTTAAAACTGGAGATTCTCTTTCGGTTTTAAATTTTGAAAAAGTAGTTGAACGGTCCAAACAAAATATAGTAAATACAAATCTTTTTTTGAATGTTGATTTTATTAAAGAGTTTGACAACAAGGATTTTAGCTTAAATATCATCGTAAAAGAGCGCTTATACCTAATCGCCTTACCCATATTATATTTAGCGGATCGAAACATTAATGAATGGTGGTACGATAGAGGTCGTGATATAACCAGAATAACATTTGGAATAAATGGGAAACATTTTAACTTAACGGGTAATAACGATCAATTAAAATTTAAGGCCTTCGGTGGGTTTATTCCCTATTTTGAATTGGCTTATTCAAAACCCTATATTGATAAGCGAAAAAGAATTGGAATAAACACCGGTGCATTTTATTCTACCCAACGCACCATGCCATTTAGAACTTGGAATGATAAATTAGACTTTTTTCAGACTGAAAATAGAATGAGAGAACGAAAAGGAGCATTCTTTGAAATACGCCTTCGAAATGCCTTATACCATTTCCATTCTATTTATCTAGGATACACCCAATCAAAAATTGCCGATACTATTTCAGTTTTAAATCCAAATTACTTTGGAGCTAAACAAACTTCCCAACAAGTATTTTCCATAACCTATGATTATAAATTTGACAAACGTGATAATAGACAATATCCGCTAGTGGGAGATTTGTTTTTTGGCCAAATAAGTAATTTTATAATCAATGGCAAAGAAACTACCAACCAATTTAATGTGACCATTCTTTATGCTAAGTACTTGAAATTAGCTAATAATTTTTATTTAGAATCAAGCATACGATCTAAGTTTTCCACCCCAAAAAGACAATTTTATCCCTTAATCAATGGATTGGGCTATGGCAATAATTTAGTAAGGGGCTTCGATTTATATGTTATTGATGGACAAAATACGTTTGTTTTAAAAAATTCTTTAAAATATCAAGCCTTTAAGAAAGTATTTAATCTAAGCTCAATAATTAAACTTAGGCAATTTAATTCACTTCCATTGGCTTTATATCCAAGTTTGTTTTTCGATTATGGATATGTAAAAAACTATTTCTCTGCATTTTCTAATTCAAAATTGAGCAATATTCCGTTAAAAGGCGGGGGAGTTGGCCTTGATTTAGTGACTTGGTACGATACAACAGTCAAAATGAATTATTCTTTAAATCACTTATCTGAAAAGCGTTTCTTCTTCGGAATTTTCAGAGATTTTTAATTTCTAAAAAATTATTATTTTGCTCTTCGTCATCAGGTAGGTGTCAAAGAGCGCAATAATGAAAAAAAAAAGGTAGTATACAAGTGAGGTTTATTTCGGGCCCAAAAGCAGCAAGGATAAAAAACGAAAAACCCAAAGTGGGGATTGAAATCACAGAAAAACTAGCTAAGGAATAGGCACCTCTATTCCCTCCATCTAAGGTGGCCCAATCGCTTTTATCGGATGAACTACTGAAACCGCGAAAGCTTTGATTTTGGTAGCAACTTACTATTTCAAGCTAACGGTGTTTTTAAAATGATTTTTTAGGCTTGAATTTTAAAACCTTCATTCCTGTAATGTCACCAACGTAAATATTGCCCTTTCTGTCAATTGCTATATCGTGGAACCAAGAGCCGGTTCGCTTAACTGAACCCGTCGCCCCAAAGTGATTTTTTACATTTTGAGAGGAACTATATTCGAAAAAAGTTGAACCATTTGCCGTACTGTCCATTTTTTTTGTGGGATCATAGTCAACCGCAAATAGATGGTCTGCTTTATCGATAGCAATAGATGGGAGTTGTTGTACTTCAATATCGTTTTTTAATTCCTTTATAAAATTGCCGGATGTATCAAATAATTGTACTCTGTTGTTTTGCCTATCTGCAACATATAGAGTATTGTTTTTATCAATGGCTATTCCATGTGGTATTATGAATTGCCCTGGATTTTTACCATAGGTACCCCATGATTTGATGTATTTTCCAGTGGAAGAAAATTTCACTACTCGGCTATTGCCATAACCATCACTTACATAAAAAGTACCATCATCTGCCATCGCTACATCGGTAGGAAGATTAAAATGTAAGGAGTCATTGCCCGGCACCTTTGCAACCCCTAATTTTAGGAGTAATTTTCCTTCATGGCTAAACTTGAACACCTGATGAAGTGCTACATCAGTTAGCCATACATTGCCCTGTTTGTCCACCATCAAACCGTGAGGCATGATGAAATAATTTGCACCCCAAGAATTGATGATTTTTCCCGATTTATTGTCAAGTTCAAGTACAGTATTTTGTGAAATTGTTGTCTCAGGAAAAGGAGTGGACCATAAGCGCCCCGCCCTGTGAAAAACAAATAGGTGATCCTCCTTATCAATACCGATACCAGTTGGTTGTCCAATTTTATAACCTTTACTTAGTGCTGGCCAATTGTTTACTAATTCATAGCCATCCTGACTGACCTTGTTTTTTTCAGAGGTATTTTTCCAATTGAAGGACAACATACATCCAGTAATAAAAATCGCAAAAAATAATTTGATCATGGTGTTTTTGAATTTTAAGAATGTTTGAGAACGAAGCAATTCTTTAAGCATTTATCAAAATGTCGACCCATCCAATTGACCTTGTAAAAGTAGGAAGAAAATTTAAAGGCTCAAAATGGGGTTGGGGTCGAGCTCGACAATATGGCGAATCGATAGAAAAAAGCCGAATTGTGGGATCACCTAAAAGTAGATTGCGGTTAGGGTTACATGGTATTCCGACTTTCTTCTACTTTGCCAAATGTTGTAGGCTGCCTTTTCTGTCATGCTATTTAATAACCTTAATATTAACCATTGGAACTTTCAACGACATTGATAGCCTACCCAATAAAATTAAGTAAGATTCCATTGCTCTCGCTGCGGTAATGTCGCCGATGTCAATTATGTTGTCAATTTCCCAGCCAAATTCGGTTAATAATGTCATTGTTTTTGTTTTGGCATTTTCATCATTACCAGCCACAAAAAGTGAGTGGTTGCCCTTATTAAGTTGTCTTGGATTAACAGCAAGAGCCATTGCCATTGTATTGAGTGTTTTTACAACTTTTGCTTTTGGAAAAAGATTTTGGATGGATTCTCCAATTGAATTTGTGTTTGCAAATTCAGGGATTAATATAGACGGTTTTGTAGAAAAGTCCAATGGGTTTGTAACATCAATGATAATTTTGTCAGCAAAATCTGTATTGACAAGTTTCAACGCATCCAATGCAAATTTCCCATTGGTTGCATTAAAAACAATTTCTCCAAAATTCGAGGCTTCTTTAAATGTTCCATAAAATGCGTTTTCTGAATTGTTTTTTTTAAAGTCCAAGCCATTTTGGTTGTTGGCTTCTCTGCCGCCCATCATAACCTGATGTCCGTTTTGAATTAATCTTGAACCTATCAAGTTTCCTACTTGTCCGGTTCCTAATATTCCTATTTTCATTTTTATAATTTTACTTATTTTGTTTTATTGAACATATAGCGAGCAATTTTCCATTCTCCATTGTCTTTCTCGAAAACGAATAACTCTCGGTTTTCCTCTGGAACGTTGTCACCAGTTGCATGAATAAGTGTAGTGCCTTTTGAACTGGTTACTGCAAAAGCCATATTCCCATCTACTTGAATTTCTTCAATAAAGAATTCAATATTCAGTTGGATTTGTGAAAAGACATATTGATATGACTTTAGGATTCCTTCAGATCCAATCCCTGAAGGTCCTTGGCTTGGCATAAAAACTCCATCTTTTGTATAAAGGGATGTTGCTTTTTCTGCGTTAGAAGTGTTTAATGTTCCTTTGTAGGTGATCAATAAACTTTCGATTTCTTGTTTTGCTAATTTTTCCATTGTTTCTGTATTTGTGTTATTAATTGTTTCTGATTTTTTGTTTTGATTGCAGGAAATCATTGTACCAATAATTAATGCTAAAAGAATTGTTTTTTTCATGTTTTTCTCTATTAAGATTTTTAATGATAATCCGTAAAGCTACACCAATTGGAACCATGCACCTGTTAGTGTTGCTATTA
>JANNWE010000223.1:0-2740 GCA_031414675.1 Cytophagaceae bacterium | reverse complement strand
CGGATTTTCCCATACGGGATTATTGATTATCAGTTACTTAACATCTAAAAGTTGCTTTTTCATAATTTTATCGGACGCCAGTAATTTTTTTTCATTTTTCTTTACCAGTTTCTAGTTTTCTGATTTTATTAAATACTATTTTGATACGAAACGCTTAATTGTACCACCACTATGATCTAATAGATAAAGCTCACCGTTTGCGTCCTCTCCAAAGGCAGAAACCGAACCTCCTTCATTGCTTAGTACTTGGTTGTTTGTCATCTTATTTCCATCAAAACTCAAGGCCCAGACTTTCCCAGTGCCGTAATCCGCGTAAATATACTTACCTCTCAACGAGGGCAGGGTGGCACCCCGATACACAAAACCACCAGTAATAGAAATACCCTCACTGCGTGGATATTGGTGTATGGGGTCAATCAAATTGCCATTGTCACAATCTTTATTTGGATTGTAACAGCGCTTGGCTTCCTTCAATCTCCAGCCATAGTTGCCGCCTTTGGTTATGATATCTATCTCTTCCAATTCTTTTTGGCCAACATCTCCTACCCATAACTGGCCTGTTTTCCTATCGAAACTAAATCTCCATGGGTTCCGCAAACCATAGGCGTAAATTTCCTCTCGAAAGCCATCTTTATTGCCCACATATGGGTTGTCCGCAGGAATACCATAATTACCTTTTTCGCTTTTGTCAATATCAATACGGAGGATTTTGCCTAACAAGGAGCTTCGATTTTGTGCATAATTGTGTTGGTCTCCCCAAGCCCCACCATCACCCAAGGCTATGTACAGAAATCCGTCAGGGCCGAAGGCTATTTTACCGCCGTTGTGGTTGTCGTAAGGTTGCGAAATCTTTAATAAGATGGTTTCTGACGAGGTGTCCACTTTGGTGGCAGCAAAGGAGGCCACTTTATAACGGGCAATAATTGTTTCTAAGGGCTTGCGTTTGGTGTAATTGACATAGAAATACCCGTTTTGTTTAAAATTGGGGTGAAACGCCAAGGCTAAAAGTCCCATTTCTCCCTCCGACGATACTTTATGTTCTATATCTAAAAAACTAGCTACCGTTTTTGTGGAAGAATTGTTTTTAAAGACGCTTATTTTTCCTTTTTGTTCGATTACAAAAACACGATTGCTGCCATCTCCGGAATGGGTAAACTCTACGGGTCGGCTAAAAGTTAAGTGCGGAAATGCGTTTTTTAGATAGAATATTGCCAATGATGTGCCCCCTCTTGAGCTGGATCGGAGTGACATTAAAAAAAATAATCCGATGCTTGAAGATATGACAATTGGCATAATTGCTCGTTTGGGGGAGTATCTCATGAGTGGCAAGGGAAAGGGTTTAATAAACAAGTTTATGCAAATTTTTTTAACGATGCAAAAATAACTTTTCAACCTGTTGTTTCTACAGCCTTTACAAGCAAAGATTTAGTTTTTTTACATCTTCCGATAGTCAAAGTAGTGTATTCGTTCGAACTTTGATAACGAAAGCTAGGTAGAGGCTAGGTAAAGAAGTAGTTTTTCAAAGATAGTCTTCGCTAGATTCTAAAACGTTTGGGCATAGTTTTGGAAGGATTCTTTCGCCTTTTGCCATTTTTTAATTCAAGCCTTTCACTTTTTGAGAAGTAAGAAATTAGCTTATTTTGTTCATCGTAAATATCTGATTGAATTTTGCATTAATGTTTAGAGGACTATTTTCCTCCAAATTTAAATACAATTCCAAGATTTAATATTCCTGCACTATATCCTAAATCTTCCTTATTGAGTTTGAAAGACCTTCCAAATTGTAGCTGAGCTTTAAATTTTTGACCTCCACCACGAATAGTAAATGTAGGTTCAATAAACATCCAATTTGTTTGATCAATGTCTACAAATTTATCTGACTTTAGTTCGGCAGCAGAATAGGTTGTTTTTGGCTTTGCAAAGTTTAACATACACCACCTTGGGGTAAAACCAAATTCAAAGTGTTTGGTGGAATAGCCCAGAGTAGGCTGAATAAAAAGCTTTGTTGCCGATGTTTCAAAAGTCTTATTCGACTTAGTAGAAACTACATTTTTATCAATTTTTAAATTGCCAAAACCACCTCCTACAAAAGTTTCAAATGCCATTCCATTTTTTGATTTATTATAATAGCCTAAACCGGCTTCAAACAATTTACCATTTCCTTCTCGAGTGTCATCGTTATTGATCGTAGTGGTGCTTTTGTTGAAATAGCCATTAGCTATAATTGCGAAATGATCTGTAAATGCCGAAGCAGCTTGTAAATTCAAGCCAGAACCCACATTTCCACCAATTTGAGCCTCGCCTTTTTTTGAAAACATGGGTGCGTTTACCCCATTTGGAATGTAAACGCTACATGAACTTAAAATTAAAAGGTTTAATAAAATAATTGTTAAAGTCTTCATTTTGTAATAATTTAAGGGTTTAAATATTAATAAATAAGTTAAAATTTTGACTTTCCTGAATTTCAAATAAAAATTAATTTGTTTTAAGAATTAAATTTGAGGAAGAAAAGGTTTTAGAAAACAAACCTTGGTCTTTAAATGAGCTTTGTAAACTTTTTTTTGGACAAATATTATCTCAAAAGAGACTAATAGAATACTACCAAAGCGAAAAAAAACTATTCGATTTTTTTTCATATTAGGGAAATTTTGAACTTTAAAAAATTCAATTAATCCTCTAAATATAAATGGATTTTGATAGAATACAAAAATATTTAACATTTTATAATCAATGAGTTAGC
>JANNWE010000222.1:0-2780 GCA_031414675.1 Cytophagaceae bacterium | reverse complement strand
ATGTTCTGCTAATATTATCGCATTTCAGTTTAGGCAACTCCTATATAATCTTTTAAGTAATGCCCTCAAGTTTTCGAACCCTGAAGTGCCTTGCCTTATCCAAATTACAAGCAAGATTGTAAAGGGGAATAAACTGAATATAGAATCGCTTTCGCCCGAAAAAAACTATTGTCATATTACTGTAAAAGACAATGGTATTGGATTTGAGCCGCATTTTAACGAACGGATTTTTGAGGTTTTTCAAAAACTCCATGGCAAAGAAGTGTATGCAGGCACGGGTATTGGCTTGGCCATTGTGAAAAAAATTATTGAGAATCACAGTGGTAAAATCACCGCCACCAGTGAATTAAATAAGGGGGCACAATTTGATATTTATATTCCAGCTTGATAGATTAAGTTTAGTATTTAATTACTGTCATCTAACAAAATAAAATCTATTAGTATAATCACCTAAATATTAAGCCCTTACAGGGCTTTTGAATTAAAGGGGGTACTTTTTGTTACCTATTTTAAATCCCTACGGGATTGTTGATTATCAGTCACTTAACATCTTAAAGTTCTTTTTTCTTAATTTAATCAGACACCAGTAGTATTTAATCTGTGAATGATACAAAAAATTTGTAAAATTATGTAATAGTTCTAAAAGTCTCGTTACCCAATTTTGTGAGATTTCATAGAAACATTTGTAGAAATGGATAAAAACATTCAAATCAATATTTTAAACAGCCTGGTAGTAATTAATACCGAAAGGATGGAAGGCTATGTAACGGCCTCGGCGGAAACTACCGATACTGATTTAAAAACGTTTTTTGCAGAGCTTAAATATACTAGCGAACAATGCCGAGAGGCACTTGTTGGCGAGGTAGTAAGATTAGGCGGAACCGCCGATGAAAATACTAAAATTGCATCTAAAATTTTCAGAGTTTGGATGGATGTAAAAGCAGCACTAACTGGAAACGACCGTTCCATTATATTAAACTCTTGTGTGTTTGGCGAAAACATAGCACTTAACACCTATGATGATGCCATTAGAAACCATATTGACGATTTGACAGAAACTCAAATAATGATGTTGGAATCACACCATTCCTATTTATTGGCAAATCTCAGCAAAGTAAAGTACTTGTTGAACACCATAAAAGATTAATTCAAACTCTCCACCGGCTGTTCCCCCATAAATGTGTGAATCATATAATAAAAGTACAAAATTCTGTAATACTATAAGGCGCTTTATTTCAGACTTTTACATATTATTAATATTTTTTATAAAACCAATAAAATTTTTAAGTTATGAAAAACAGAAAAGCTAGGTACTTGTTTTACGCCATAGTGTTTTTTAGCCTTTCTTTGGCTTCTTGTGTATCGCAAAAAAAAATGAAGGCACTACAAGTCAAAACCGACATTTGTCAGACTAACCTATTGCGATGCGACTCAGATTTTCAGCTTTACAAAGACCGAATGAGCAGAGAGCAACAAGATTACATTAATCAAAGATCCATGAGCATGAACACCTTGCAGGATAGAGAACAGCAAATCAAAGACCTGAAAATGCAATTATCAGAATCAAAAAATACACGGGATAAGCAATTGGATGCCGTTGGAAACTTAACAGTATTATCAAAAGAAGCCAATGCCAATATTGATAAAACGTTATCGCAATTGGCTCAAAAAGATAGGTATGTATATTTGTTACAAGCTGCCCGTAATAAAACAGATTCTTTAAATTTGGCTTTGGCCGTAAATTTAACAAGCGTGCTTAGAAATGGCATCGAAGATAAAGATATCGATGTAAAAGTGGATAAAACGGTAGTAATGATAAATTTATCGGATAAAATGCTATTTAGCAGTGGAAGTGCTAAAATTTCGCCTTCAGCAAATAGTGTTTTAGAAAAAATAGCTTCGATTGTGAAGTCACGGCCTGAACTGGAAGTGATGATAGAAGGCTACACAGACAATGTAAGCATTAATAACGATTGCATAAAAGACAATTGGGACTTAAGTGCACATAGAGCTACTTCGGTTGCGAGAGTAATGCAGCAGAACTTTGGTATTGACCCAAACAAATTAATTGCGGCTGGTAGAGGGGAATATAACATTTTAGCTTCTAATCTTACGGCCCAAGGACGAACTACCAATAGACGCACTCGCATAATATTAATGCCAAAACTAGATCAGTTTTATGACTTGTTAGATCCTGACAAGCAATAAAATAGCAACAAGGATATCAAAAAGGAAGCTCTTTAGCCCCAAAAATGCAATAAACATTCTGACGAAATTTTAAATTGCAAAAAGAGCATGAAATTCGATTGAAATGGTATCGGGATACCATTGATTGAGAATTGAAATGGACTTACAGCTAAATAAAATTGTAGCCGATTTTTTATTGTGTTTTTAGGGTTTAAATTACTTTTTATTACAAAACAAATTTAGAGAAGTTTCCCTGATGCCAAGAAGCTAGGCTTTGTATCTACTTTAACAAATATCAGATATATGTTAAAGTATGGAAATTCGAAGATGTGTAGGGGAATGCAAGTCATGGATATAGAAGGAAACATGTTGAAAATATAAAACCAGGCAATCAAGAATAAGCAGATAAAATGGAAAAAAGCGAAACAATAGAAGTTCTAAACACACTCATAGAAATAAATAATGATAGAATTCAAGGCTACAAAACAGCCGCCAAAGAAACGAAGCAGACAGATTTGAAAAATTTATTCTCTGAATTTGAAAACATAAGCCTTGAATGTAGAGCACATTTAATGAAAGAAGTAGAAAAACGA
>JANNWE010000221.1:0-9779 GCA_031414675.1 Cytophagaceae bacterium | reverse complement strand
GCTGCTTGAGTTTTTGGAGGCGTGCGGTTTATTTCATCTGCCAAAACTATATTGGCAAATATTGGCCCTTTGTTAAATTTAAAAAACTTCTTCCCAGTTTCATGGTCTTCTTCCAGAATTTCTGTACCTAAAATATCGCCAGGCATAAGGTCTGGTGTAAACTGAATTCGCTTAAATTGCATCGCCAAGGCTTCTGCAATTGTTTTAACCATTAAAGTTTTAGCCAAACCTGGAACTCCCTCTAGCAAACAATGCCCTCCCGCTAAAAATGAAATTAGTATTTCATCTATTACTTCACTTTGGCCAATTATCACTTTGCCTATTTCGGCTTTTAAATCAGGCAGCTTTTTGACTAAGTTTTGGTATTTTTCTTTTGTTTCCAATAGTTTTAAAATGTTAATGCGTAATTAATGATGTTTACTCCAAATTTTGTATTGTCTTCAGCTAGCCACCGTTTGTTTCTAAAGTCATAATCCCATTCGCATCCATAGTCTTTATTGCTATACAAAACTCCTATTCTGCCATTGATTATTATGGCTTTTAAGTAATCATGAACCAAGTCATCTCCCCAGCCATTTAATTCAAAAGTAGTGGTAGGAGGCCCTTCAAACATAAAAAAGCAGGAATATATTTGGTGGTTGTTTGGGATTTTTTGCAAAGCTTTTGGGCCAAAAGTTCTTTCCATTTCTTGTTCAAATGACTTAGCAAAAAGTCCATCGATATCATGATTGCAGTCATCAACAAATACAAAACCACCGTTTTGAATATATCGTTTAAAATTTTCTCTTTCTGCAGCAGAAAACTCTACTAATTTATGACCACTCAAATAGCAAAATGGACTTTTATAAATATTTTTATCTGTCAAATATATAACTCTTTCTTTTTCATCAATTGGAATAGTGGTATATTCTACCAAGGAATTTAGCAAATTAGTAGGCATGCGTTGGTCTGTATCCCAGTCGCCAGAATTATATTTTATTCTTGTAAAAATGAATGGTTTCAAAATGTTAGTTAGCTTTTAAGTAAAACGCCGATCCACTGTCGAAATGATGATATCTATCCAAGAATGTTACCTTTTTAAAAGGTAATTGAATTGGGGTTTCTCCTGTTTCATTATTTATTAAGCTCAATGCTTTTTTTAATAGGGTTTCATTCGGGTTTCCAAGTGGGAAAAACGGAATTACATTATCTTCTATTTTATAATTAGGAGTAAATCCGTCTTTTGTCCCATAATTTGATTCTCCTTTTGCATTATACATTTGAGAGAACGCAGGCATTATGGCAAATGGAAATTTGCCTGTTTCGTCTGTAATAATAATGTTTATCAAATTTTTCCCAAAAGTATTGTCTCCAATAACTATTACTTCCATAAAAGGTCTAAGGCAATTAATTATCATTTCAGAGGAGGAAGCGGAAGTTTTGGAAGTTAGAATGAATATTCTGTTTAGATTACCAATATTGTTTGTCTCACTTGTCCAACCCCTAATTCCTGCTGAAGCACCTTCTTTTTTCATTATTAATTCGGTTTGGGTTTTGTTCCAAGAGCTTGTATACATCGTACTTTTTGGAACAAGATTTTTTACCAATAAGGAAGCCAGAACTTCCGCATTTGGAGTTACTCCGCCCGGGTTAAATCGTAAATCTAGGATTAGCTCATTTACACCTATAGCTTTATAGCCACCAATTAAGGCTCTAAGTTCTGGCTCTGCACTTGTTAAAAACTGGGAATAAACAAAATAGGCTATCTTATTTTTGCCTTGCTCAAAGAAAGCTTTGTCTTGAATAGGGCTAATTAAAAATTTGGTTTTATCTATTTTTAGTAATTTAGTAGTGTTGTCCGTGTCAATTACAGTAAATTCTACATTTGGAATGTTTAGTAAGTTCTCCAAATTTTTCTCAGTTAAAACGTTACCATTAATTTTAGTTATTATATCACCTCGCCAAAGATTTCCTTTTTGTGCGGGGCTGTTTTGAAAAACTATAGACACTGCCAGTTTGATTTCTTGATTTGGTTCAATGATTTTTCTATATTTAAATCCAAAAGAATTCATATTTCCATCCCAAAAATCAAAAATGTCAGACTTGTTCATTTTTATATAAGAAACCCAGTCGGTTTGTTTCGAATTGTTGGTTAGCGTGTAGAAATAATCCTCAGGGTTAAGGTTTTTGTCGGTGTCTTTTTCTTCTGGCATTTTATCTTCCCAAAGGTAAATATTCTTCATTTGGTTATAAATCCAAGTATTTTCTTCAAAAAATTTTGGTTTGACTGGTGCAACTGGAGTTTCGGATTTTATTATTTCTGGCAGTATTTCTGGTAGTATTTCTTCCTTTTTTTTACAAGAGAAAAAGGAAACGATAAAGAAGAAAATTACTAGATTATTATTTTTAGTTAAATGCATAAGTCTATTTTATAATTTATGGATTTTTTTTACATAAAATGTACTATCATTCTTTAAAATCATATAATAGGTTCCAGACATTAATTGTTCCAAATTAATTTTCATTAAGTTAAAAACGTTTTTTTTATTGTGAAAAACTTTCTGTCCCAATGCATCAAAAATTAATACCTCGTTTATTTGTTCTTCTTCTTTTATTGTGATTTCTTTTTCAAATGGATTAGGATAAACATTAATATTGCCCTTTACTTCATTTCCCAAAACAAGTTTATTTGAATCTATAGTGTCAAATACTTCTTCAATTTTAATGTTTTCAATGGAAATATTTGCAATATTTAATCCTAAATCAAATACTATTCTACTTTTTAAATCATCTTCGGAGGTCATTATAAAACTATAAGAAAACAAATTTTTAGTCTCTGAAAAGGTAAAACCCTTGTATCCAGAATAGGCATTATAAGGATCTGAAGCTTTGCCTATGTAATTTGTGATTCCAATCGGTTTGTCTGCTCTGGCTTCAAAAGAAACTAAATAGCGTTTTCCTTTCTTTAATGGGATATTAGGTTTTAAAAATTGAATATGCCAAGCGTCAGTTGATGATTTGGTGATATTAATAGTAGCCTGGCCATTGGAGGTGTTGAAAGTTCCTGCGGCTTGAGATTGAACGGCTAGTGACCATCCACTATCTTCATTTAAAAATATGCTTTCGTATAGCATTGTGGTTTTTAAAATCGTAGGTTCTGCCATTTTATTAGTTAAAAGAGCATCAACTAAAGGAGTAAGATATTGATTTGTAGTAGGATTAAAAATGCCAAATCCAGCACTAAATTCCCAATATGCCCAACTAAAACCTTGAAGCTCAAACCATCTTGCTAGAAAATTACTCCATTTAACTCTACTATCTAAGTCAGCTTTATTGTAAGACCCAAACTCCCCGATATGGATAGGTAAATTATTTAATTTCGCAAAACTCTTCACATAATTAAACTGGCTATTGATTTCATTTCTTTCTAAAGTGGTGTTTTCCCATTTCGTACCTAGCCATGCTTTTGAGTCCCCACCCACCCATTCTGCCCCCTGATGGGTGAAATTAAAGGGATCATAATAGTGAATAGTGAGAATGATATTGTTGTCTTTAGGGATTTTTAAGGAAGAAACGCTCCCTAAACCTCCCCAATTGGAAGTCCCCATTAGTACTGCTCTCGTAGGGTTTGTTTTACGAATTTCGGTGAGCGCATCTGCAAAAAATGAATTCCATTTTTCGGCATTCAGGTTGGTGTTGGGTTCATTTAAGACTTCAAATAGGATTCTCTCGTCATAATTTTTTAATAATGATGAAATTTGATTCCATTGGCTAAGGAATTTAGCTTTTTGAGCATCAGGATTAGCAAATATTGCCTCATGATGATGCATATTTATTATCACATATAAATTTTCTTTTAAGGCTAAATCTATTACAGATTTAATTCTATTTAGAAATGTCGCATTTATAGTAAAAGGAGAAATTTGAGAGGTTCTTTCCGGAATATCCCATCTTATAGGGATTCTTACATGATTGAACCCTAGCTTGGCAATTCTAGAAAAATAATCATCTCTAAATGGGTTACCCCATTCTGTTTCAGATGGGGCTTCAAACATGTTGCCCATATTTATTCCTTTTCCAAGTTTTTTGTTCAACTCGAATATTGGAGTTTGCGTTAAGGCGATTTTTACTCCAAAAAGAAATACTAGTAAAAACCTATAACGCATATATTTTTTTTTAATATAAAATTGATTAAATTAATACAATAAAAGTCTTTTTGAATTGTAGTTTTCAAAAAGACTTTTAAATTTTTCGAAATAAAAATAATGTTTCCAACTAAAATGCACAATATTACGGAAGAAACAATTCTTATCTAAAATAAATAAAAAAAAACTTTACACGGCATCACTTAAACTTGAAAAAGTGAACTCACGAATTTTTAAAGCAGGAATTAAATAATTTTGGTTAGATTCCGTGCTTAAAACTCGCTCCGATATGCCTAATGTTTCGAGGTTATTTAGCATTATAATTGGGCTCTCATTAAAGCGGAGGTTCTTTATTGGAAACTTAATTTTACCATCTTCTATATAAAAAGTTCCGTCTCTGGTAAGGCCAGTTAATAGTAATGTTTGTGGGTCTACTGTTCTTATATACCAAAGCTTAGTAACTAAAATTCCTTTTTTTGTGCTTTTTATTAATTCATCTAAACTTGCTTTACCACCAAGCATAATCATGTTATTTGGAAAGGGAATAGGTTTAACTCCTTTCTCTTTTGCCCAAAATCTGGAATAGGATAGGTTTTTCACTACTCCATTTTCTATCCAGCTTGTTTTTTCTTGGGCTAAGCCATCGCCAGACCAAGGGGATGCAGGCAATTCAGAATTTGTTGGGTCAGAATAGAAGGTAACAGCCTCGTCTACTATTTTATCTCCTAATTTTGTTTTACCACCAGTCTTGCTAAAAAATGATCGGCCTTCATCTGCACTTCTTGCATCCATTCCAAAAAATATATTCTCTAATAGTACTGCAGCAGCTGTTGGTTCTAGAATGACGGTATATTTTCCTGGTTCTATGGCCTGTGCTTTTACAGAGTCTTTCCCCTTTTGCATGGCTATTTTTGTAGCCGCTACCACATCAAGTTTATTAAAATCACTAAATCCTTTTGCAACATAACCAGAACCTTTGCCATCTTCAGTTCTTACTGTCAACGAAAAATTTACGTTTGAGCTGGGATAATAGGCAAATAGGCCTTTGGAATTCATCATGGCTGAATAGCCACTTTGATCTTCCATGAAACCTGCACCAATTAATTTTTCATTTCTACATAATTCTAAACTTTGGGCTACCTTTTCTGCTCTTTTTTTAGGGTTTATATTGGCAGTTGAATCAAAATATCCTTTAGTTTGTAAGTAGTTTTGAGGGTCCACAAGCCCCTGATGTTCAGGATTTTCTGGAGCCAATTGGGCCAATTCTTCTGCTCTTTGAACTACTTTTTTGAGTGAATTCTCATCAAATTCATCTATTGTGGCCACGCCACTTTTCTTACCAAAAGAGGCAGTTACGGAAATATTTTTGTTAATTAGTGAACCACTAGTTGAAACTTCGTTTCTAGCGTATCTTATATTTCCTTTTATTTCTCCTAAAATACTTACTGTGCATTCGTCTGCAGTTGAGAAACTTAAAATTTTTTTACAAAGAGTTTTGGCCTCTTCTTCTGTTAATATTATTCCCATTTTTTATTTTTTTTACTTTAAGCAAGTCTTAGTTTACCTAAATAATTATGTATTTTTTATTTATGAAAAGTGTTCAAAACAAATAACTAAATTTTTCTAGCCGTATTAATTACATTTACTCCGTTGAATTGAGTGGTAGAACTTCCATGAGAAACTGCACTTACTTGTTCTGGTTGTCCCTTACCATCAAAAAATGAACCGCCTAAGCGATAATCTCGTGCATCACAAATTTTAGTACAAGAGTTCCAAAATTCTTGTGTATTTGATTGATAGGCAACGTCCTTTAGCATTCCAACAATTTTTCCATCTTTTATTTCATAATAAAGTTGTCCTCCAAACTGGAAATTGTAACGCTGTTGATCTATACTAAAAGACCCATCTCCAATTATATAAATACCTTTTTTTACATCTTTTATCATTTCCTCTACTGATAGTGGGGTTTTCCCAGCAGCTAAAGAAACATTGGCCATTCTTTGAAATTGTACGGAAGACCAACTGTCTGCATAACAGCAGCCATGTGATTCTTTTTCAGAAATAATATGGGCTTGGTCTCTAATGGCTTGATAATTTACTAATGTACCCTCTTTTACTAAATCCCATTTTTTAGTATTTACACCTTCATCGTCCCAGCCTACAGCCCCTAAAGACCCCACTTGGGTTTTGTCAGCAAACAGATTCACTTCCTTACTTCCATAATTGAAATTTTTTGATTGCCATTTATCCAAAGTAGCAAAAGAAGTTCCAGCAAAATTTGCTTCGTATCCTAATACTCTATCTAACTCTAAGGGGTGGCCAACTGATTCATGAATAGTAAGCCAAAGATGTGAAGGATCTAAGACTAAATCATATTTTCCGGCTTCTACAGATTTAGCTGTAAGTTTTTCTTTTGCTTGTTTTGAAGCTGAAATGGCATCTTCCAACATGTCATACCCTCTATTATAGCGTGTAGTTACTCCCGTAATTTTGTCCTTTGGATTAGACTGTAAATATTCATATCCCATTCCCATTGGTGCACTGAGGGCATTTCTAGTTTCAAATTTCCCTGACTTTGGGTCTATGCAGGTTACATTAAAAATTGGCCAGATTCTATGAATATCTTGGTCGATATAAGATCCATCAGAAGATGCAAAATATTTTTGTTCGTTTACCAAAAACAATACAGAATTTACATAGTTGGCACCATTTTTCAATGCTGCATCATTTACACTCAATAGCAAGTCTACTTTTTCTTTGATAGGAATTTCAAATGCATTCTTTTCAATAGGTGCCTTCCAACTCACCTCTCCGAAACCTTTTTGTGGAGCTAAAATTACAGGATTAGAAAGTAATCTAGCATTCGCTTTGGCTATTTCAACGGCTTGTTCTGCTGCTTTGGCTGTTTCGCTTTCAGATTTAGCATCAACAACTGCGGCAAAGCCCCAACAGCCATCGGCTAATACTCGAACTCCCACACCATAGGATTCAGTATTAACTATGTTTTGGACTTTGTCTTCTCTTGTCACTACAAATTGATTTAAATATCTACCAATTCTCACATCAGTGTAGGTAGCTCCTTTAGATTTTGCTGCATTTAAGGCTGCATCAGCAAGCTTTTTCTTTATAGCTACATCCATTGGGTTTTCCAGAAATTGAGCTGGATCTATCGTTTTTCCATTTATAGGGAAATTTGGTAGCATCAGTGCTCCCATTCCTAAACTGGACATTTGAATGAAATCTCGTCTTTTCAAAATAGTAAAATTTAAAATTTGAATTTATTGAAATTGATTTATTTACAAAATGGATATAATCAATACTATTAGCGATTTATCTTCTCAGTAAATATATATTTTTTAGAATTAAGTTTTACGTTAAGAATCCTCGATTTTTTTATATTGGAATAAAACAACAGTGAAATCTGTTTTTTTAAGAATTATTAACATTTATACAAACTGCTTTACAATATTTTTGATATGTTCTGCATCATATGCTTGGGCTTTCCAAGTATCTAATTTCTTGTTCATAATTTTAAACCAAAGACTTGGATACAAAGACATTAAAATCATAACCGGATATCCAAAGGGTAACTGGGGACTTTCTTCAAAATGCCTTAATACTTGATAAGGCCTTGATGCATATGCGTGGTGGTCAGAATGTCTTTGCAAATGAAAAAGTAGTAGATTGCTATAAAAGTGATTTGCATTCCAGGAGTGCAAAGGATTAACTTTTTCGTATTTTCCGGTACTAAGTTCTCTTCTAACTATCCCATAATGTTCAATATAATTTACACATTCTAATGATAATATGGCAATCCAGCTTTGAGCAAAAAAATGTACTAACACAATTACAGAGAGTTCATTTCTAAAAAGACTAATGCCAAAAAAAAGAAAGCTAACCATTAAGACACTTCCTAAAATTCCTTGAATTACTTCGTTTTTTAAACTCCATTTTTTTAAATTCTTTTTTTCTAATAATTGGTTTTCAATTTTCCAAGCGCTTGCAAAACTTCCAACTAAAGTTTGCTTCCAAAATGAATAAACTGTTTGATTTCTTTTGGAAGTGGCCGGGTCATTTGGGGTAGCTACATGGACGTGATGCCCACGGTTATGCTCAACTAAAAAATGGGCATAACAAACCGACATTAAGGCAATTTTGGAATGCCATTGTGCTATACTACTATTTCTATGACCTAATTCGTGAGCAACATTTATTATCGACGCCGCATAAACCCCTTGACTAATTATATATCCAACAATTTGAATGCTTGAAAAGGACTTTTCAGCAAGTTGATACCCAACAAAAGTTAAAACGAAAAGATGTATCCAAACATGAGAATACACTAGGAAATCAAAATATTTTTCTTTTATCAACTCTTCAAATTCCTCTTTCTGAACATTTTGAGCGTCTTTGCCAATGATTTCATCTAAAATTGGTACAAATATATAGGCATAGATTGCTGGTAAAAATGCCCAGAATGCTTGCTGCAAATAAAATGACAGAACTATTAAAATTGGAAAAGAATATGCACCTATAAAACCTATTTTCTTTTGAATTGACATGGTAAAAACTGATGAATGTTTTAATTCTTTAAAAATAAGTACTTTCTTTTAATTTTTAAGTTCAAGTGAAAAATATATTTTAGTTTTTAATGCTCAAATAATTCAAAATTATGTTAGAACACGCTAATCCTTTTGAACATGGAACTATAGTTTTTAATCTTTATAATCAATTGATTCTTAATATAATCTGACAACTATTTACAGATGTTAGTTAATTTCTCTTATTAATCTTCATTTTACCAAGTATTCAATTTTTGCAAATCCTAAAGAGCCTGTATCAGAAACTCCATTTGCAATAATTTTTACCGTTGTTTTGGCATCTGAATTCCAATAACTAAAACTTGCATTTCCAGATGCATCTGTTTGAATATTTGGCTCCCAATGTATTGTTGGACGATAATCAGGATTAACATCCTCAGGATTTGGAGTTTCGTATTTTGGGGAGTAAAACTCTAATGGTCTTGCAAATCCAAGACGTTTTACAACGCTAATACCAAAAGTGCGGTCTTTTGAATAATCATAAGAGTTGTTTCCTCTTTTTGTTAAAATATTGATGGCTCCGTTTCCTCCGTTTAATCCAAAAATTGCCGCATCCATCCCTTTTAGAATATCAATTTCCTCGACATCACAAGGAGATAATACCAGAATAGCATCTATAGTAGTCTGAAAGCCATCTATTAGAAACTGTGGTTCTCCACCACCTCTTATGGATGCTATACTTCCACCTAAGCCATTAGAACTAATTTGAAGACCTGCCACTAGGCCACGAATCATTTGTAATACATCAGTAGCCCCAGCACAAAGTATGTCATTTACTTTTACAGTGTTACTTGCAATTCCATACATCATTCTTCTAGTGTCTGACTCTTCCTGTTTTTTTCCTTTTACAACAATTTCATCCAAAATTTGAATTTGGCTGAGCTTCATTCTTTTCTCAAATTCTATTGTTTCGTTTGCATTTTTTAAAAAATCTGCAAACTTTTTTGCATCAAATTCCATGGGATCCTGTGGAATTTTTAAGAAGGAAACTTTAGGAGAATATTTTGGCGGGTCAATTTTAACAGAGAGTAATTTGCTACCGTTTTGTTTCATG